>NZ_JBNHGF010000117.1:0-7233 GCF_059091005.1 Arthrobacter sp. Y3223164 | reverse complement strand
CCGACCGCCCGCCGGGAGGCGACGAACGCCGCGACGCAGGCCTCGACGTCGTCGGCGCTATGAGCGGCCGAGAGCTGCACGCGGATCCGCGCTGCGCCCTTGGGCACCACCGGATAGCTGAAGGCGGTGACGTACACGCCGTGGGCGAGCATGGCCTCGGCCACCCGCCCGGCGAGGACCGCGTCGTGGAACATGACCGGGACGATCGGGTGCACGCCTTCGAGCAGATCGAACCCTTCCTCGGCCATCCGCCGGCGGAACAACGCCGTGTTGTCCTGCAGCCGCGACCGAAGGTCTGCCGAACCGCCCACCAGTTCCAGCGCCTTCAAGGTGGCGGCCACGATGGCCGGCGCGACGGAGTTGGAGAACAGGTACGGACGGGCCTTTTGCCGCAGCACGGTCACGATTTCGCGGCGGCCGGACACGTAACCGCCGGAGGCACCGCCGAGCGCCTTGCCGAAGGTCCCGGTGTAGATGTCCACCCTGTCAGCCACCCCGGCATGCTCCGGGGTGCCGGCACCGTTGGCCCCCATGAAGCCGACGGCGTGCGAGTCGTCGACCATCACCAGCGCGCCGTATTCTTCGGCCAGTTCGCAGATCCGTTCCAGCGGCGCCAGGTAACCGTCCATGGAGAACACGCCGTCGGTGACGATGACGGTCCGCCGTGCGCCGGCGCCGTCGTCCATTGCCGCAGCCTGTTGCAGCCGCTCCTGAAGTTCGGCCATGTCCCGATTGGCGTAGCGGAACCGCACCGCCTTGGACAACCGGATGCCGTCGATGATCGAGGCATGATTCAGCGCGTCCGAGATGATGGCGTCCTCCGGCCCGAACAAAGATTCAAAGACCCCGCCGTTGGCGTCGAAACAGGACGAGAACAGGATGGTGTCCTCGGTGCCCAGGAAGCGCGACACCTCCCGTTCCAGCTGCAGGTGGAGGTCCTGCGTGCCGCAGATAAACCGCACGCTGGCCATGCCGAACCCTCTCTCGTCCATGGCGGCCTTCGCGGTGGCGATGATGTCCGGATGGTCGGCCAACCCCAGGTAGTTGTTCGCGCAAAAGTTCAGCACCTCGCGGGTTGACCCGTCCTCCGGGCCGGCGGAGATGTGGCTGGACTGCGGGGTGGTGATGCGCCGTTCGGCCTTGAACAGTCCGGCGGCGCGGATCTCCTCCAGCTCCGAGACCAGCTGGTCCTTGAGTGTTCCGTACATGCTTCTCCTCCCTAGATCCGGGTCCAGTCCAGGACCACTTTGCCGCTTGTCCCCTGCCGGGCCGTCTCGAACCCGCGCTCCCATTCGGCGGCCGGCAGCACGTCGGTGATCACGGAGGAAATCGCCGCGTGCAGGGCCGGGCTGGAGGAGAGCATGGCGCTCATCGCGTACCAGGTTTCGAACATCTCGCGCCCGTAGATGCCCTTGAGCGTGAGCATGTGGGTGACCACCTTGGCCCAGTCGATGGTGATGTCTTCGGCCGGCAGCCCCAGCAGCGCGATCCGGCCGCCGTGGGTCATGTTGTCGATCATGGCCCGCAGTGCCGAGCCGCGGCCGGACATCTCCAGCCCGATGTCAAAACCTTCGACCAGTTCCAGTTGCCGTTGTGCGTCCGCCACCCGGGCGTGGCTGACGTCCACCACCATGTCGGCGCCCATGTGCTTGGCCAGCTCCAACCGTTCGGCGGACACGTCGGTGACGGCGATCTTGCGGGCGCCGGCGTGGCGTACTACCGCTATCGCCATCAGCCCGATGGGCCCGGCGCCGGTGATCAGCACGTCTTCACCGACCAGCGGAAAGCTCAGTGCCGTGTGCACGGCGTTGCCGAACGGATCGAAGATCGCGCCCAGTTCGGGCGTGACCGCCGGGTCGGTGTGCACCCACACATTGGTTTCGGGGATCACCACGAACTCGGCGAAGGCACCGTCACGCTGCACGCCGACGCTGACCGTGCGGATGCACATCTGCCGCCGGCCCGCGCGACAGTTCCGGCAGGTCCCGCAGACGATGTGGCCCTCCCCCGAGACCCGGTCGCCGATCTGCACGTCCTGCACGGCGCTGCCGGCGGCCACGACCTCGCCATAGAACTCGTGGCCGGGGATAAGCGGCGCCCGGACCGCCTCCGCGGCCCAGTCGTCCCAGGCCTGGATGTGCAGGTCGGTGCCGCAAATTCCCGTGGTGTGGACCTTGATCTTGACCTCGCCGGTGCCGGGTTCCGGTTCCGGACGGTCGACCAGCTCGAAGCCGGCCTGTGGGCCGGGCTTGTAGAGCGCCTTCACGCGGTGTCCTTTCGCTAAGCGGGCCGGCGCGTCCGGCCGCCCGGGCTGTGGCCCGGATCACTAGGCCAACTCTACGTAACTGTCTTGGCGAAGTGGAGCACGTCACAGTATCCGTCGCGTCAGGGGCAGGGTAGCTTTGCTCGCAACCGGCGGCCGCAGGGCATCCTCAAGTCACCGAATGCGAACCGGGCAGGCCGACCCCATAGGAACAGGAAACCGGTCCGGAGCCGCGTGCCGTGAAAGCCGGTGGAAAGGCCGCGGAAGCGCAGGCTAGACTGTGACCCCGGCCACAGGTGCGTGGCTGCGATCCGGTAAAAGGGGTTCTCCAGTGCCGCACCCAGCCCAGCCAGCGTCCCGGCCCGTGCAGGACCAGGCCTACGCCGCGCACGAGCGGCTGGATCCGATGCAGCTGTCCGCCGGGACCGGGAGCATCAGGGGGCTGCGCGCGGTGGTGCGCGACTCCTGGCAACGGTCCTTGCGGCACGCGGCGGATCCGGATCGGGCGCTGGCTCCACTGGTCATGGCCGCGGACGCGCTGGACGAGTTCCGCCGGAACCATCCGTTGTCCGCCATCATGCCGATCTTTGGCCGGCTGCTGGTGGAGCCCAGCCGCGACGCGGGGATGCTGGTGGCCGTGGGAGACCGGCACGGGCGGCTGCTCTGGGTGGACGGAGAGGCCCGCCTGAAAGACCGCGCCGAAGGCATGATGTTCATGCCCGGCACCGACTGGTCGGAGGCGACCGTGGGCACCAGCGCGCCCGGCACGTCGCTCGCGTTGGGCCGTGGAGTCCAAATCGCCGGTGCCGAGCACTTCAGCCGGGCGGTCCATTCATGGAACTGCACCGCCGTCCCCATCAAAGATCCCGAAACCGGCGCCGTCCTCGGCGTCGTGGATCTGACCGGCGGGGAGGAAGCGGCCGCGCCCCACACGCTGTCCTTGGTCCGGGCGGCGGTAGCGGCGGCCGAGGCAGAGCTGCGCATTCTCCGCCTCCAGGCAGCCGCCCGGCACGACCCGGGGACGCGGAGCCGGTCAGCACCTGCCGGCCCGATCACGCGGCGTCGGGGGACGCCGGCCCGTCCGGAGGGCGAATCCGGAACCCGCCCGAAGGCCGGTCTGCGCATCATGGGACGCGATCAGGGACTGTTGGAACTGGCCGGCCAGCGGATCGAGTTGTCGCAGCGGCACACGGAGATCCTCACCCTGCTGGCCCTGCATCCCGCCGGCCTGACGGCCGGGGAACTGGCGGACCAGCTCAACCCGCGGGCCCAGGGCGCTACTTTGCGCGCCGAGATGGTGCGGTTGCGCAAGCTGCTGGCCGGCATCAGCCCTGCCGCCGTGCCCACATCCCGGCCCTACCGCCTCCCCCACGAAGTGGCCGTCGACGCGCAGCAGGTCCTCCGGTGCCTGGCCCGCGGGGCACACCGGCAGGCTCTTGGCCTGTACCGCGGGCAGGTCGTTCCGCGGTCGGAGGCGCCGGGCGTCGTCAGTTTCCGCCGGCACGTCAGCGCCACCCTGCGCGAGGCAGTGCTGAGCAGTGCATCGCCGGATGAAGTCCTGCGGTACCTGCAGCTTCCCGAGGCAAAGTACGACGGCGAGGCCTGGCGCGCGGCGCTGCGCCTCCTGCCGCCGCGCTCACCCAAGCGGGCCGCGGTCGTCGCGGTGCTGGAACAGTTGGAAGCCGGGGACTGACGGGACCTTCGGAACGCTGCCGACCGTGCAGGCGGAGCCGGTGGTCTGGCGGCCCCTCTGCACCGTGCCGCGGCTGGAGCCGCAGCATGGGCAACCGCTGCAACCTGATTGCAACGTTGCCCTCCGTAGGCTCTGGGGACACAGACAGTGCGGTCTGCCGGGCCGTGGGGGTCCGGACACCGAAGCCAGAGGAGTCGACCATGACTGTTTACGCCCAGCCCGGAACCGAGGGATCACCCGTCAGCTTCAAGCAGCGCTACGAGAACTGGATCGGCGGCGAATGGGTCGCCCCGGTGAAGAACCAATATTTCGAGAACCCCTCCCCCGTGACCGGCAAAACGTTCTGCGAAGTGGCACGCGGGACCGCCGAGGACATCGAATTGGCCTTGGACGCCGCCCACAAGGCGGCACCGTCGTGGGGCAAGACCTCGGTAGCGGACCGGGCCGCCGTGCTGAACCGGATCGCGGACCGGATCGAGGAGAACCTGGAACTGCTGGCCGTGGCCGAGACCTGGGACAACGGCAAGGCCGTGCGCGAGACCCTGGCCGCCGACATCCCGCTGGCCGCCGACCACTTCCGCTACTTCGCCTCGGCCATCCGGGCCCAGGAGGGCCGGCTGTCCCAACTGGACGACGACACCACCGCCTACCATTACCACGAGCCGCTGGGTGTGGTCGGGCAGATCATCCCCTGGAACTTCCCCATCCTGATGGCCACGTGGAAGCTGGCTCCCGCGCTTGCGGCGGGCAACGCCGTCGTTCTTAAGCCTGCGGAGCAGACACCGGCGTCCATCCTGGTGCTGATGGAGCTGATCGCGGACATCCTGCCGGCGGGCGTAGTCAACGTGGTCAACGGTTTCGGCGTAGAGGCCGGCAAGCCGCTGGCGTCCAGTCCGCGGATCCGCAAGATCGCGTTCACCGGCGAGACCACCACCGGCCGGCTGATCAGCCAGTACGCGTCGCAGAACCTAATTCCGGTCACGCTGGAGCTGGGCGGGAAGAGCCCGAACATCTTCTTCTCCGATGTCGCCGCCGAAAACGACGCGTTCTACGACAAGGCGCTGGAGGGCTTCACCCTGTTCGCGTTCAACCAGGGCGAAGTCTGCACCTGCCCGTCGCGGGCGCTGGTGCAGGAGTCGATCTACGACTCGTTCATGGCCGATGCCCTGGCCCGGACCGAGTCGATCATCCAGGGCAACCCGCTGGACACGGACACCCAGGTCGGCGCCCAGGCCTCCAACGACCAGCTGGAGAAGATCCTGTCCTACATGGACATCGGCCAGCAGGAGGGCGCGAAAGTCCTGACCGGCGGCGGCCGGAACATCCTGGACGGGGACCTCGCCGACGGCTACTACGTGAAGCCCACCATCTTCGAGGGCGACAACAGCATGCGGATTTTCCAGGAAGAGATCTTCGGGCCGGTCGTCTCGGTTACCCGGTTCGGGAACTATCAGGAAGCCCTGCAGATTGCGAACGACACGCTCTACGGGCTTGGAGCCGGCGTGTGGAGCCGCAACGGGAACGTGGCCTACCGGGCCGGGCGCGAAATCCAGGCGGGCCGGGTGTGGGTGAACAACTACCACGCCTACCCGGCGGGAGCGGCGTTCGGCGGCTACAAGTCCTCGGGCATCGGCCGCGAGAACCACGCGATGATGCTGGACCACTACCAGCAGACCAAGAACCTGCTGGTCAGCTACAACGAGAACAAGCTCGGCTTCTTCTAAAGACAGGTCACGTCATGGCGTCTGCTTCACCGCAGGGGCAGGGTGCACCCACCCCGCCCGCCGCGAAACACGAGGCGGCGCTCGAGGCCGCGGTGGCGCTGCCCGGGGAGGATTTTTCCCGGGTGGCGCTCACTGGACCGGCGGTCGGGCTGCTGCAAAAATTGTGGGAGACCCACGGGCCGCTGATGTTCCATCAGTCCGGCGGCTGCTGCGACGGTTCCTCCCCCATGTGCTATCCGGCCGGTGAATTCCTCACCGGCGATGCGGACGTGCTGCTGGGCACGTTCGACCTTCCCGGCCGCGGGAGCCTGGACTTCTGGATGTCGCGGGAGCAGTTCGCGTATTGGAAACACACGCATCTGACCGTGGACGTGGTGGACGGGCGCGGCAGCGGGTTCTCGGTGGAGGCGCCGGAGGGCAAACGCTTCCTGATCCGCTCCCGGCTGCTCGACGGGAGCGGGCAGCCGGCCTGAGGGGGCGGTCGGGGCCGGGTGCCGATCTCCCTGACGCTCCGGTTTGGGCCCCTGCTCCGCTTATTAGGCGGAGCAGGCGCCCGAACCGGAGCAGGAGCGGGGACCACCGGGGGCGCGGACCGGAGCAGGAGCGGGGACCGGAGCAGGAGCGGAAACCTTGACTGCCCGCGCGGCTAGCGTTCGAAGAGGCAGAACGGGTGCCCCGCCGGATCGAAGTACACCCGGACGTCGTCCTGCGGTTGGTATCCGGCACGTTCAGCCCCTACCGACTCGGCGTGAGAGCAGTCGGCGGCCAGGTTCTCGACGACGATGTCCAGGTGCATCAGCATTTGCTGTTCGCCGGGTTCTTCGGGCCAGACCGGCCGGCGGTAGTCCTCCTCCAGCTGGAAGGACAGCCCCGGCCCACCGCCCGGATTGGCCAGCGTAACCCAGTCTGGCTCGATGGTGCGGATGTCCCAGCCCAGCAGCCGACCGTAAAACTGAGCCAAGGCCAGCGGATCCGGCGCTCCCAGCACCGTTGCATGCAGCTGCAGTCCTGTGGGGCCGGGCATCGCCGCTCCTCCCGTGGACGCACTTCCTGGGCAGTAGTCCGGCCATGCTACTGCGGCGGCGGCGCCGCGGCTAGCTCCCGGACAGGACTTCGGCCAGCGCCCGCTCCGCCACGCCGCGCAACAACCGGTTGTCATCCGAGGAGGTCAGCAGCACCGTCGCGATGTTCAACGCCCAGCCGCGGGCGCGCTGCCAGGTGTCCGGGGAAACGTCGGTGCGCGCTTCGACGGCCGCAATAAACTCCCGGCGCCCCGGGGCGTCAAACACCAGCCAGGCGGCGGCCAGGTCGGTGGCCGGATCGCCCGCGGTGATGTCGCCGAAGTCGATCACGGCCGCCAATCGGTTTCCGTTCACCACCAGGTTCCCCGGGTGGAGGTCGCCGTGCAGCCACAGTGCCGGTCCCTCCCACGCGGGCACGGCGGACAGCTGGCGCCACAGCGCCGTGACACGTTCTGCCTCCGGAATGGCCCCGGAAGCCAGGCGCTGCTGCACGGCGGCGTTGCGGGAGGACAGCGGCACGCCGCGCACCGG
>NZ_JBNHGF010000116.1:0-7291 GCF_059091005.1 Arthrobacter sp. Y3223164 | reverse complement strand
GCCTCGCCCCGTTGTGCCACCGCGGGGATCGGGACGAGACCCGCCCTTTCCGCTGCGGGTTTCGCTCGCGCGGCCCTGGTGGCCGGACCCGGGCTGGCGCCGCTCGCCGACGGGAGCCTCGTCGTCGAGCCGCAGCGTCAGGGAGATGCGCTTGCGCTCCGGATCGGCTTCGAGAACCTTGACCTTCACGACCTGGCCGGACTTGACCACGTCATGGGGATCGGAGACGTACTTGTTCGACATGGCGGAGATGTGGACCAGCCCATCCTGATGGACGCCGACGTCGACGAAGGCTCCGAACGCGGCGACGTTGGTTACGGTGCCTTCCAGCACCATGCCCGGCATCAGGTCGGAAATCTTTTCCACGCCCTCGGTGAAGGAGGCGGTGGTGAAGCTCGGGCGAGGGTCGCGCCCCGGCTTTTCCAGTTCGGTGATGATGTCCACTACCGTCGGAAGGCCAAAGTGCTCGTCGACGAACTGCTGCGGGTCCAGCACAGCCAGGGACTGGGCGCCCCGCCCCGCCCCCGTCGCGGTTGTGCCGGCGGCGGCAAGGATTTTCCGTGCCACGCCGTACGCCTCCGGGTGCACGCTGGAGGCATCGAGCGGCTCGGCACCACCGGTGATGCGAAGGAATCCGGCGCACTGTTCGAATGCCTTCCCGCCCAGCCTCGGGACCTTCTTCAGCTCCGAGCGCTTGGCGAAGGGGCCGTTGGCATTGCGGTAGGCCACGATATTCTCGCTCAGCTGCGTACCGAGGCCGGCCACGCGGGAGAGGAGCGACGGGGAGGCGGTGTTCAGGTCCACCCCGACCGCGTTGACGCAGTCTTCGACCACCGCGTCCAGGGACCGCTCCAGCTTGCTGGCCGTGACGTCGTGTTGGTATTGCCCCACCCCGATGGACTTCGGGTCGATCTTGACCAGCTCGGCCAGCGGGTCCTGCAGCCGGCGGGCGATCGAGACAGCGCCGCGCAGCGAGACATCCAGTTCGGGCAGCTCCGCCGAGGCCAACGCCGAGGCCGAGTAGACCGACGCCCCTGCCTCCGAAACCACCAGCTTCTGCAGTTTGCGGGTGGGCTCCATCAGTTTGATCAGCTCGGTGGCCAGCTTGTCGGTTTCCCGCGAAGCGGTCCCGTTGCCGATGGCGACGAGTTCGACGGCGTGCTGATCCGCGAGCCTGGCCAAGGCTGCGAGCGAGTCGTCCCACTTCCTGGCCGGAGCATGCGGATAGATGGTATCGGTGGCCACCACCTTGCCGGTTCCGTCGACGACCGCGACCTTCACTCCCGTGCGCAGCCCAGGGTCCAGCCCCAACGTGGCCCGGTTGCCGGCCGGTGCGGCCAGCAGCACGTCCCGCAGATTGGCGGCGAAGACCCGTACTGCTTCGTCTTCGGCTGCCGTGAACAGGCGGACGCGGAGGTCGATGGCCAGCTTGACCAGGATCCGCCGCCAGCCCAGCTGCGCCGTTTGCAAGAGCCAGCGGTCGGCCGGCCGCCCGCGGTCAGCCACGCCCATCCGTGATGCCACGGCGTTCTCAAACCGGCCGCGCGCCTCGGCGAAGTCCTCCGGATGAGCCGGATTGCCTTCGCTGATATCAAGGTTCAGCACGCCTTCCTTCTCGCCCCGCAGCAGTGCCAGCACCCGGTGCGACGGCAGGCCGGCAGGGTCCTGGGCGAAGTCGAAGTAGTCGGCGAACTTCTGGCCGGCTTCCGACTGGCCCTCGCGGACCTCGGCCCGCACCAGGCCCTGCTGCCACAGCCGCTCGCGCAGCTCGGAGACCAGGTCGGCGTCCTGGCTGACCCGCTCCACCAGAATCGCCCGGGCGCCGGCCAGGGCGTCGGATGGCTCGTTGATGGCGTGCCCGGCATTGAGGAACCCTTGCGCCGCTGCCAGCGGATCCTGGGACGGGTCGGCCACGAGGCCATCGGCGAGCGGCTCCAGTCCTGCTTCCCGGGCGATCTGCGCCTTCGTCCGCCGCTTGGACTTGTACGGAAGGTAGATGTCCTCCAGCCGTGCCTTCGTCTCGGCTCCGTTGACTGCCGCCTCCAGCTCGACGGTCAGTTTGCCCTGCGCGGCGATGGCCTCCAGCACGGCACGACGGCGGTCTTCCAGTTCCCGCAGGTAGCGCAGCCGCTCCTCGAGATCACGCAGCTGCGCGTCATCAAGCGTGCCGGTGGCCTCTTTACGGTACCGGGCGATGAACGGGACGGTGGCACCGCCGTCGAGCATTTCCACCGCGGCCTTGACCTGCCAGGCTTGGACGCCGAGCTCCCGGGCGAGCTGGGCATGGATCCGGGCACTGAGCGCGGCCGGGTCGAGAGGCGGCAGGTTTGCAACGGAGGCGGGCGGGGCAGGCGCGGATGATTCGGTCACCGATCCATTGTGCCGTATTCGAGGCTTGGCCTAGGCGCCGGGATAGTAAAAGGCGTAGTCATCATAGGGGTCGCGCCAGCTGGACTCGTCACGGTGAATGCGCCGGACCTCGCTGCCGGGAACCCAGGCGGTACGGGCGGATCCGTGCGCATCCATCCACTTCACCTGCACGCTGGTCCGGTCCCAGGAGATGGCCTTGGCGTCGAACGTCTTCCCCTCATGCCGCACGCGGACATACGGTTCGCGGCCGTAGGGCTCACGAGTGGCCCCGGGCGGGCGGCCTTCGGCGCGGGGGCCGGGTTCGCCGCGATCCCGGGCGTACCTGCGGGCGGTCATGACGTCTACTTTGTTCATGCGGAAAGCCTGCCATCCGGCCCGGACGGTACGGGCGGCAACTGTCTCGATCCGGGGTCGCCGGCGGCTTCAGTAGCCGTAGCCGCCCGATTCCTTGGCATTTTCGGCTGCGGCTTCCCCCTGCACATCCTTGGAATCGGGGCCGGACGTTTCCATCGGCTTCTCGGATTCCGTGCTGTTGTCGTTGCCCGCCCCGGGATCTGCGGGAGCTGTTGCTTCCTCTTCCCCGGAATCGGAATATTCGTTGCCGCTGCTCATCATGGATTCCTCCCGCTAGGGGCGGCGGACCCGGTTTGCGCAGTCCGCACTGTGCCCGATGCCAATCAGAGTAGGCTGATGCTCAGTATGCTGTCTATGGCGGGGTCGAAGTTCGGATGGCTTGCCGGCTGACTGACAGAGATGCCGGAAGCGGTGCGCAGCGGGGCAGCGTCACGGGGGAGGAGTCGGCGGGCATGCGGGATGTTGGCACGGCGGCCGGTCGTGGTCTGGCCTTTGTTTTCTCGGCGCTCAAGAGGCTGCGGCCGGCCCGGCCCATCCATCCGATCGGGCTCCATCTGGAAGGGCGGCTGGAGAGATCGGGGAACTCCCTCGCCAGTGGCATTTCCTGGCTGGACGAAGCGGGGAACAACGACGTCGAGGCCCGGCTGTCGAGGTCAGCGGGCCTGCCGTCGCGGCTCCCCGACATTATCGGGCTCGCGCTGCGGGTCACCGCGGAGGACGGACAGGCCGACATCCTGCTGGCTTCCAGCGGTACCTCCCGGGCCGGCAGGTACCTGCTCCAGCCTCGACGGGACGTTCGTGCTGCGGCGCTGACCACGGTGATGCCCTACCGAGGGGCACACGGCCCGGTCCAGCTCGCAGCCCGCACAATCCGGCCGAACGTGCCGCTTCCGGCTGATCCGGCGGGATTCCGACGGGCGCTGGGCAGCGAGGACTGGGTGCTCTCGCTGTCCCACGCGCAGCCGTGGGGCCCGTGGCGCCGGTTTGGTACCCTCACGCTGCGGCTTGCGCAGGGCGGGGGAGACACCGGCCTGCGTTTCGATCCGATCGTGCACCGGCTTCCAAACGCGGATACCTACCGTTGGATCGAGAAGCTGCGCGCGCCGTCCTACGCGGTGTCGCGCCGGTCGCGCCCCCGGGGATAGGGGATAGGCGGACCGGCTTCGGGCGGAACCTCAAACCCCCGGCAGGTCCGCAATCCAGTTCCTCACCATCCGTGCGGCTGTTTCTCCGGCCTCCGCGGGCCACCAATGGCCTGCATCCACTTCAACAATTCTCAGCCGCGGCACCCAGTCCTCCAGCCCCTCCACCAGATGGGGCGAGAGGAACGGGTCTCGCCGCGGGACTATCACCTGCACGGGAACCCGGCAGCGGGCCGACAGGATTTGGGGCCGGAACCAGTTTGCCCGGTACAGGGCGAGGCCGCGAACACCGTTGTCGCCGATCCTGCGGCCGGAGAAGCGCTCGTACGGACGGGTCAGGAGCGTCCGCCACGCAAGTTCCGGCAGTACCGGCAACTGGAACCCGGCGACGTACAGGCTGCGCACGGCCTGTCCTGCCGCCTGCGGCCAGAGCGCGGGCCTGCGCAGCCTGCGCCCGAACCAGCGGTGAAGATGGCCCAGGTCCGGTCCCGAAATGCTGGTGAAGCTGAGAATCCGGCCCTCGGCACGAGCATCCTGGGCCGCCGCCCAGCCTTGGATCGATCCCCAGTCGTGTCCCACGAGGTGCACGCCCTCTGCCCCGGAGGCATCGATCACCGCAAAAAGATCGTCCACCAGGACGGGCAGGCGGTAGGCGCCGGGACGGGCGATGGGGGTTCGGGACGCCCCGGCATTGCGGGTGTCATAGGAGATGACGTGGCTGTCGGCGCTCAGGTGGGCGGCGACGGAGTCGAAGACCGAGTGGTCATCCGGGTAGCCGTGGATCAGCAGGACGGCCGGCCTCCCGGGCCCGTGCGGCGGGCCGTACGTATAGACGGCGAGTGTCGCATCGGGGCGCGCCAGCATCCCGTGCCGTTCATCGGCCTCCATCGGGGCCCTCCCTCGCAGCGCCGCGTGTTTCCGTCCGCCCAGCCTACGGCGGCATGGCGACCGCGGCGAGCACAGTGGTCCGCACCGGGAAACAGCAAGAGCAGGGCGGTGCGCATAACACAGCTGTCCACATGTTGAAACAATTGTCCGGATCGCGGACACATCTGACTAGAATTCATAAGTTATTCATTCGAGCGAAAGCCAACACTTCAATGTCCAAACCAGCATCAGTTACCGCGGGGGCGCCTGCCGCGCCGGTGAACTCCCGCGGCCGCGTCATCGTTGCCAGCCTTGTTGGCACGTCCATCGAGTTTTATGACTTCTACGTCTACGCCACGGCCGCCGTGCTTGTCTTTCCGGCGCTGTTCTTCCCGAATGCCAGCGGAGCCGTCGCTCTGCTGAGTTCGTTCGCGGTGTTCGGCGTGGCCTTCATCGCCCGCCCGTTGGGGTCCATTATTTTCGGACACTTCGGCGACAAGTTCGGCCGCAAGGGAACGCTGGTGGCCTCCTTGCTCACCATGGGCATCGCCACCTTCCTGATCGGCTGCCTGCCCACCGCCCAGGTTGACGGCTGGTCCTTCTGGGCACCCGCCCTGCTGGTGGTCATGCGCTTCGCCCAGGGCTTGGCCCTCGGCGGCGAATGGAGCGGCGCCGCCCTCCTGGCCACCGAGAATGCGCCGGCGAATAAGCGGGCCATCTACGGCACCTTCCCGCAGTTGGGCGCCCCGATCGGCTTCATCATCGCCAATTCGCTGTTCCTGGTGCTGAGCATCAACCTCGCCAACGAAGAGTTCATGGCCTGGGGCTGGCGCATTCCGTTCCTGGCCAGCGCCGTGATGGTGATCATCGGCCTGTGGGTGCGCCTGAAGCTGGTGGAAACCCCCGCCTTCCAGAAGGTCGTGGACAAGGGCGAGGTCACCAAGCTGCCGCTGGGCCGTGTCTTCAAGACCAGCTGGCGCCAGCTGATCCTGGGTACGTTCATCATGCTGGCCACCTACGTGCTGTTCTACCTGATGACCACCTTCACGCTGTCCTACGGCACGGCGGCAACCAACGCCGAGGACGCCGCCGCCGCGGCCGAGGCCGCCGGAAAGCCGTTCGATCCGGACACCTTTGCCGCCGGGCTGGGCTATGCCCGCAACGACTTCCTGCTGATGCTGATCATCGGTGTGGTGTTCTTCGGCATCTTCACCCTGGTGTCTGGCCCCCTGGCAGAAAAGTACGGCCGCAAGAAGACGCTGATTGCGGTATCCCTGGGCATCATGGCATTCGGCTTCCTCTGGGTGCCGCTCTTCGCCGGCGGCTTCGCCGGCACCATGGCGCACCTGATCATCGGCTTCACGCTGATGGGCCTGACCTTCGGGCCGATGGGTGCAATCCTGCCCGAGCTGTTCCCGACGAACGTGCGCTACACCGGCTCGGCCGTGGCCTACAACTTCTCCTCGATCCTGGGTGCTTCGGTGGCTCCGTTCATCGCCGTCGCGCTGTGGCAGGCCGCCGGGGGCAGCACGGTCCTGGTGGGCCTCTACCTCAGTGGCGCCGCCGTCCTGACGCTGGTCGCCCTGCTGCTGACCAAGGAAACCAAGGACATGGACTACGAGAACCAGTCGAGCTGACCTTCCAGCCGGACGATCAGAAAGACCCGCGGCAGTGGCCGCGGGTCTTTTTGATGGCTTGGCTTGGCGTGCCGCCGCGTTGCAGGGCAAGCAAAAGGTTGCAGGGCAAGCAAAAGGCCCGCCCTCCCCGGAGGGGCGGCGGGCCAGATGCCACTAAAAGGAGCAGTTTAATCGGCCAAGATTAAGCGGTTGTGCTCCTCCTCTTCGTGATGAAGCCCCAGATCACCAGCACGATCAGGGCGCCAATAATGGCCCAGATCCACGATTCGAGGCTAAAGAATTCGTTCATATCGGCGCCCATCACAGCACCGCCGATCCATCCGCCCAGGAGGGCACCGATGACACCGAGGACGAGCGTCGCAATCCAGCCACCGCCCTGCCGTCCGGGAAGGATCAGCTTGGCAATGGCGCCTGCAATAAGTCCAAGTAAGAGGAATGCTAGGAAGTTCATGAGGTGCATCTCCTTTGTTAGGTGCTACGTCAATTCTCCCGGTCAGGCCGGGTCCTGCTCCTTGGTAGGCATCACGCTACCGCATGGACAGCGTGCTTAGTAAGTTCCCGCGCCCACTTGGTACCTAAAACGTGACATGACTACAACCAGTGATACAGTCCGGCCTTGAAAGTGTGCGCCTTAATCCGCAATGGTAGCCAGCACGGCGCCGGCTGAAACGGTGTCGCCGGGCTTGGCGGTCAGCCCCAGGATGGTCCCGGACTTGTGCGCGGTGAGCGGCTGCTCCATCTTCATCGCCTCCAGTACGACGACGAGATCGCCTTCCGCAACCGTGTCGCCTTCGGCGACGGCGACCTTCACGATGGTCCCCTGCATCGGGGAGGCCAGTCCGTCGCCACCGGCCGCGGCCCCGGCTGCGGAACCGGAACGGCCCCGTCCGGCGCGCTTGGGCTTGCCGTTGGACTTGGCGG
>NZ_JBNHGF010000115.1:0-7331 GCF_059091005.1 Arthrobacter sp. Y3223164 | reverse complement strand
GCGGCCTGGGCCGTGCTGGCGGTGGCGGCCGTGTCCTTTGCCGCGGCCGTGGCAGCCATGACCGGCCGCGGCCGGATGGCGGTGGTGCTGGCAGTCTGCTGGGGTTTGGGCTGGCTGCTCTACGACCGTTTCCTGGGCGATTCACCGTCCCCGCCGGTGGCGATGGCGGCCGGCTTCGGCCTGTTCTTCGTGCTCGTGTGCGGCATGTCCCGCCGATTCCAGGTGGGGCATGCCGAGCGCCTCGCCATCCGCCGGGGCGAGCCATTGGATTAACCCCGAGGGCGCATCTCCTCCTTAGCGGACCGGAGCCCACTTGCCGCGCGAGCGCCGCAGCACGGCCAGTCCGGCGGTACCGGCGACTTCTTCAACCGCGTGGCGCATGTTGGCGCCGGTCTGCAACGCCTGGCGGTTCTCAACGGCATAAGCGTTGGCGTCCACTGTGAAGCGGACGGTGATCCGCGGGACGCCGGCCACCACGTCCAACTGGTGTGCTTCCACCACGTGGGCGGAACCCACAGCTGCCGTTGCGGCGTCCATCACCGCTTCCGGAGGGTTGCCGGGCCGCAGTCCGGTGATCTCCAACTGGGCGCGGAAGGATGGCATCCCTCAACTTTAGCTGCGTCCGGGCCACCCGCCCACGCGGTCAACCGGGCGCGTTCGCAGCCCTGTGGCGGAGGGCGTCACGGCGTGCCCAGTTCGATCAGCAGCACGCCGGCCGCGATGCAGACGATTCCGGCCGCCATCAGCTTGGTCAGCGGTTCGTCGAAGAGGAACTTTCCGGCCAGCGCCGTCAGGGCCACGCCGCAGGCAGTCCAGATGCCGTAGGCAATCCCGATTCCCAGCCCCTGACGCAGGGCGAAGGACAGGCAGGTAAAGGCTACGAGGTAGCCCGACACGACGGCCACCAGCCAGGCTTTGTGCCCGTCGATGCTGGCCCGCAGCGAGAGCGTGGCGGCTACCTCCAGGACGATCGCGACCGCGAGGAAGACCCAGGCCATTAGGTACGCGCCCGCTCTGCCCGGCGCGACGAAGCCCGGTGCCCGCCCCATTGCACGAGCACCACCCCGGCGACGGCGAGCGCCATGCCGGCAACCATCAAGGCCGTTAACGGTTCCTGGTACAACACTGCCGCCAGGACGGCCGTGAGGGCGACGCCGAGCGCACCCCATATCCCGTAGGCAACCCCGACGGGCACTCCCGCACGCAGGACGGCGGCGAGGAGCGCAAACGACGTGACGTAGCCGGCGACCACCACCGCGTACATTCCCGGCGAATCCAACGCAGCCTTCAACGACAGGGACGCCGCCACCTCGCAAACAATCGCTCCCGCGAGGAGCAACCAATTCTTCATCTACCAACCTCCCCCACCAGCACAACAGGTTACGGGGTTCATTGCACGCCCGGAGCACGGATCGCCGGGTGCGGTATGACGGCGGGGCGCGCACCGTGCCCGGGCAAAAGGCAGGACGAACCGGAATTATGGCGCCGCCATCTTGACGTACTAATCCGCCAGAACATCAAATAAAGAGAAACCGCTGAGGCAAGCCGCCGAAGCAGCCTCCCTCAACGGCCGGTTTCAGCATCAGGGTTCCGCTGCGCAGTTCAAGAGAGTCAACTGTGGAAAAGCAATCGATCGCCCCTGCATCCGCTCAACAAGAAGGCGCCGCGCCGGGGCAGGCGCAGTCCGACGGCGGCTGGAATGCCGATACCGCGGCCGGGCCGATGAGCGCCGGCGGAGCGGTGACGGTGGTGGAGGGTTCGTCCTTCTGCATTTCCTCGGCGGGAGGCGACATGTTTCCCGGCCTGACGCAGGGCGCCTTCTACCAGGACACCCGGATCTTGTCCGGCTGGTGCCTGACCGTCAACGGGCTTCCCCTCGAACCCCTGTTGTCCCGCGTGTTGGAGCCGTACCGTGCGCTCTTCGTCGGGCGGGCCCGCCGAGCGGACGGCCTGGCCGACTCCCAGTTGGTGGTCGAACGCGAACGCCTCGTCGGGGCCGGCCTGCGCGAGGACCTGGTGGTGACCAATCACTCGGCCCTGCCGGCGGAGTGCGTCCTGGAGTTGCGGGTGGAAGCCGACTTTGCCGACCTCTTTGACGTGAAAGGCGGGCGGGCGGCGCCTGCGGTCCAGCTGGTCCGGCAGGCCCACGGTGATGAACTCCAGCTCGAAGTAGTACGCCGCGGCCGCCGGCGCGGCATCCTCGTGCACGGGCGCGGCGCAGCGGTGAACGAGGACGTCCTTCACTTCGAGGCAATCATTCCGGCGCGCGGGAAGTGGACCACGAGCGTCATCGTCACTCCGCTGGTGGAACAGGACCGGCCCGCCGAGCCGTTCGTCGCCACCGGCTCCGTCGCCGACTTGGAAGCGGCACGCCGCCACCGGGCCTGGGGGGAATCAACGCCGCAGCTGGACATTGCCAACACCGACATTGAAGCGGTGCTGCGGCGAAGCCACGAGGACCTCGGTGCGCTGCGGATCTTCGACCCCGCCCATCCGGGACGCGCCGTGGTTGCCGCCGGTGCCCCCTGGTTCATGGCGCTCTTTGGCCGGGACTCGCTCCTGTCCGCCTACATGGCGTTGCCCGTGGACCCCTCGCTGGCACGCGGGACGCTGCAGACGCTCGCCGCCCGGCAGGGCACCGCATTCAATCCCGATACAGAGGAGGAGCCCGGCCGGATTCTCCACGAGGTGCGCCTGGGAGTGGCGGCCGGAGTAGTTTTGGGCGACCACGCGGCGTACTACGGGACGGCGGACGCGACTCCCCTCTTCGTCGTCCTGATGTCGGAGTTGAACCGCTGGGGCATGGAGCGGGACGTCCTGCAGTCGCTGCTGCCGCACGCGGACCGTGCGCTGGACTGGATCCGAAACTTCGGGGATCGGGACGGTGACGGCTTTGTGGAGTACAACCGGGCTGTTCCCCACGGCCTGCTCAACCAGGGCTGGAAAGATTCCTGGGACGGCATTAACTTCGCCGACGGGCGGCTGGCAGAGCCGCCGATCGCCCTGTGCGAGGTTCAGGGGTATGTCTACAGCGCCTACATCGGCCGCGGCCTGCTGGCCGCCGCGGCCGGTGATCAGGACCTTGCCGCCGAGTGGGGGCGCCGCGCGGCAAGGCTGAAGGAGGAGTTCAACGAGCGCTTCTGGCTTCCCGACCTGGGGTACTACGCCGTGGCCCTGGACGGAAAAAAGCGGCCGGTGGACGCCTGCACTTCCAACATGGGGCATTGTCTGTGGTCGGGCATCGTCGATGACGACAAGGCACCGCAAGTGGCCGCCCGGCTCATGTCCCCCGAGATGTTCACGGGCTGGGGGATCCGGACGCTGGCATCGGACATGGGCGCCTACAACCCGGTCAGCTACCACAACGGCTCCGTGTGGCCCCATGACAGCACCTTGGTCGCCAGCGGGTTGATGCGCTACGGGTTTGTCGAGGAGGCCCGGAGGGTGGCGGGAGGGCTCTTTGATGCCGCCGTTCACTTCGACGGACGGTTGCCCGAACTGTTCTGCGGTTTCGACCGGAGCGAATACGACGTGCCCGTGCCCTACCCCACGTCCTGCTCGCCGCAAGCCTGGGCCGCCGCCTCGCCGGTCCATCTGATGCGCATGCTCCTGCGCCTGGATCCTTATCTCCCGGCGGATGAGCTGTGGCTCGCTCCTGAGATTCCGGCAGACTTCGGCTCGTTCCGCGCGGACAACCTGCTGCTCGGGAAATCCCGGGTGTCCCTGGCCGCCACCGGGAAAACTTTTACGGTGGAGGGCCTGGCTCCCGAGGTGAGGGTGCGTCACGGCGCGCGGTCGCCGCTGGCGGAGCTGCTGGTGCTCAGCGGCCGGGAAACGGAAGGGTCTGAAAGCTCCGCCGGGGACAGATGAGCCGCCTCGATGCCCTGCTTGGCCGACCCTTGCATGCCGTCGTTGCGTTTCAGCCAGTCGTCCAGCTCGTCGGCAGGGATCGGAACCTGCGGCAGCACCCACTCGGCCGGGATTTCCTCGCCGGCGAAGATCTTCTGCACGGCCAGCAGCGGCGTGCGCCACTGGAAGTTGGAGTAGACCGGAGCCAGCGCGTCGATGCCGGTGTCCTTCCATTTGCGCAGGAAGCTCAGCTCATCTTCGCCGGTCATGACCGGCAGGTCCTTGCCGGCGTCCTCGAACGCTTCGATCGCCGCGACCGCGCCGTCGCCGGCGTCCATCCAGACACCCTGGACATCGCCGGTGGCGAGCTCGTCGGAGATGATCTTCTTGATCTCGGTCGGGTCGGCGCCGGTGAAGTAGTCGGTGGCTTCGATGCCGTTCTCCTTGAAGATCTTCTCCGCCGCCGCCCAGCGCTGTTCCAGCACATCCACGCCGGGCAGGATGCGCAGCGCCACCACCTTGTCGCCTTCCTGCAGCCGTTCGGAGAGGAAGTTGGCGGTGTCGATGCCCCAGGCGAAACCGCCGATCGGGTGGATGAACGTGGTGGCGCAGTCGGTCTCCACACCGCGGTCGAACACCACCACGGGCTTGCCCGTGTCGCAGGCCCGCTCCACCGCAGGCGTCAGCGCCGCGGTGGCGTTCGGCGAGATGACAAACGCGTCGCATTCGCCTTCGCTGATGAAGTAGTCGATGTCGGCAATTTGCGTGTTCGAGTCGTCCTGCGCGTCCCGGGTCTCCATTTCGGAGATGACCCCCTCGTCCTGCAACACCTTCAACTGCTGGTTCATGGTGATCCAGCCAGTCTGCCGCCACGGGTTGGAGATCGACGCGTTGGCGAAGCAGACCTTCTTGGCGCCCTCGGAGGCGAACTTCTTGGTGTCGGTCATCTCGCCATCGATGTACTGAAGCCACGGCTGCTCCGGGTCGCCCTCGAATTCGGCGGTCCGCTGTTCGAACTGCTCGTCGTAGACGGCCTGGTCGAACCATTCCGTGGAGGCCTCCGCACTTTCCGCCGGTGACGGGCTGGCCGCGCCGCCGGGGCCGCCGGTCTCCTCGGTGATCGACGGATCGGTGGTACAGCCGGTCATGGCCATTAACGACGCGGCCGCTGTGAGCGCGACCGCGGTACTTAGACGTTTCCTCGTCATGTCAGTTCCCTCCCTTGTCGGTGCCCTCAGCGGGCTCTGGTGCCGCGATGATGTGTTGTTCGGACTGCGCGGCCGCAGAGCCCCCGCGCCGCTTGCGCTGCCACGACTGCGCGGCGGCAGCAACAGCGACGATGATGATGGCGCCCTGCACGGTGTCCCGCCAGGTGGATGCCACGCCCAGGAAATTCAGCAGCGTAAACAGCAACTCCAGGGCGAACGCTCCCGCCGCGGCAGAGAGCACCCAGCCGCGGCCGCCACCGAGCACCACCCCACCCAGTACGACGGCGGTGATCGCCGTGAACTCGTAGCCTTGGCCCACCGACGGATGGACCCCGGCATACCCGACCAGCAGGATCCCCGACACGGTGGCGGCCAGCGACGACAGCATGAAGGCCCGCGTGCGCACCCACCAGACCCGGGCGCCGGTTAGGGCTGCGGCCACGTCGTTGTCGCCGACGGCGACCAGCGTGCGCCCGTAGGGCCGGCGCATCATCCAGACGGCGAGCACGGCGACGGCAGCCAGGATGATGACCGGGTAGGGGATGACCTCCAGCACCGGCACGTTTTCGATGCCGCCACGGCCTATCTGCCGGAAGCTGTCCGCCGGGTTGCCCTGGGCGGCGCCGCCGGTCCAGTTGAGCACCAGGCCCAGCAGCGCCAGCATCATGCCCAGGGTGACAATGAAGCTGGGGACCTTGAGCAGGGTGGTGATCAGCCCGTTGATCAGCCCGATGACCGCCCCGAGGACGAACATCAGCGCCAGCACGGGGATGACCTTGGCGTCGTCCTGGCCGATCAGGTTGCCGGCCACGATCACCTGCATGGTCACTACCGATCCCATGGACAGGTCGAACTCGCCGGAAACGATCACGAAGTACTGCCCGATGGCGGCGATCGCAATCGGGGCGGTCCGGCCTATGAAGCGAATGAAGGACCCGGGCTCGCCGAACGACGGGTTCAGGACGATGATGGCCACCAGCAGCGCGGCCAGGAGCACGAAGATGCCGCCGCCGGGAGTCCGCAGGCTGCGCAGGAAGCGCTGGCCGCGTCCGGCCCGGTTCTGCTGCAGCACCCTGCCGCCGGCCTCCGAATCCAGAACCGTGCTCATGCCTGCACCTCCTGCTGTTGGGCGCCGTGCCCGTAGCGCGGAGGCCGGGCGACGATGGTGCGGCGGGCATAGACGGCGACGGCGACCACGATCACCACGCCGCGGACCACGTCCTTCAGGAACGGGTTGACCTGGAGCACGGACATAATGTTGTCCAGCATCGCGAAGATCAGGACGCCGCCCAGGGTGCCGGCGACGGATCCCTTGCCGCCGGCCAGCAGCGTCCCGCCCAGGACGACGGCGGCGATCGAGAGCAGGTCGTAGCCGCCCTGCGAGCCCACGGTGGGGCTGCCGACGCCCAGCCGGCTGGCCAGCAGCAGCCCGGCCATGCCGGAGAGGGTGGAGCAGATGACGTGGGCGGTAATCACGGCGCCCGGGACGCGGATGCCGGACATCCGGGCCACGTTGCTGTCGCCGCCGACGGCATAGATGTGGTGCCCCATGCGGGTGCGGTGCAGCATCAGCAGCACGAGGGCGGCGCAGGCGAGCATGATGAGGGTGGAGATCGGCACCGGCCCTATCCCGGTGGCGCCGATCAGCCGGAAGGAGAACGGGGTCTGGCCGAAACTGCCCTTGTAGTTGGTGCCGAGGTAGCCGCTGATCACCAGGCCCATGCCGAGCGTGGCGATGAACCCGTGCACCTTGAGGCCGGCAACAATCAGTCCGTTGACCAGACCGATGACGGCGGAGACACCCAGTGCCAGCAGCACGGCGGCCGGCACGTTTTCGCTCCGGTTGGCCATCACCCCGGCCGCTATCAGGCTGGCCAGGCTGGTCACGTAGGGCACCGAGAGGTCCAGGCTGCCGACCAGGATCACCAGCGTCTGGCCGATGGCGATGAAGCCCAGCACGCTCGTACCGGTCAGGATGGCGGAGATGTTGCCCGGGCTGAAGAAGTTTCGGCCGGCGGTGGCCACCAGGATGCTGCCGGCGATCAGGGTCAGCAGGGCCACCAGGTACACGATCTGGGTGGAGGTCAGCCGCGCGAAGAATCCGCCGCCGGCCCCTGCCCGCCGGGCGGGGACCGGGGTTTGCGTGGTCGTCATGGTGTCCCTCCCGTGGTGCCGCGGTCCTCCGCCACATGTGACCCGCCGCCGTGTCCTGCGTCCCCTAGGCGGGCACCGCCGTGCCCCGCGTCCCCACTGCGCCCCGCGTCACCAACGCGG
>NZ_JBNHGF010000114.1:0-7377 GCF_059091005.1 Arthrobacter sp. Y3223164 | reverse complement strand
GACGACGGACCGGCCGAACGGCGCCCGGGTCGCCTCGCGCGGGTCCTGGGTCAGCTGGATGACGCGGGTGCCGGGCTCGAGGTAGTTGCTCGGCTCCCAGCGGTGGTACCGGAAGACGGCGGCGCCGAGGACCAGCACGACGTCGTGGCCGGCGAGCCGGTCGCGCACGGACTGGATGCCCGGGACCAGGACCGCTTGGAAGTTCGGGTGGGTGGTCGGGAACGGGCCCCGCGAGGGGGAGGGGGCGACGTAGACGGAGGCGTCGGCCTTCTCCGCCAGGGACACGACGGCGTCGAACACGGCCGGGTCCTCGACCGCGGCGGTGTCCACCTGCGGGCCGACGACCAGGGCCGGGTTCTTCGCGCCGTCGATCGCGTTGATCAGTTCCCGGGCAAGGTCCTCGCTGAGGCCGCCGGCGGTGGTGACCGAGCGCTCGGTGAGCAGGGCGTCGTCGTCGAGCGCGGACTCGGCCCAGTCATCGAGGGGGACCGAGACGTAGACCGGTCCGCGGGGCTGGGCGCAGGTTTCGAATACGGCCTGGGACAGGGCGCGCGGCACGTCGGCGGCGGCCAGCGGCTCGTGCGAGTACTTGACCAGCGGGGCCGGCAGGGCAGCGGCGTCGGCGCTGGCGAGCATCACTTCCTGGCCGACGGTTCGGCGGACCTGCTGGCCGGCGAGGATGACCATCGGGATGTGCCCGTAGTGGGCGTTGGTCAGGGCGCCCATGGCGTTGCCCGATCCGGAGGCGGCATGCAGGTTCACCAGCGCGGGCCGGCCCGTGGCACGGGCGTAGCCCTCGGCCATGCCCACGACCACCTGCTCGTGCAATCCGAGAACGAAGTCGAAGTCCCCGCCAAGGCCGGCGAGGAACGGGAGCTCGTTCGACCCGGGATTGCCGAAAATCGTGGTCATCCCGTGGGCGCGGAACAGCTCCAGCGTCGCCTCGAGAACCGTCTTCCTCTTGCCCGTCACTTCTGCTCCTCCAACTTCGCGAACCCGGCGGTCTCGGTACCGTGACCGGCCCCGCCGGCCCGACGTCGTGCCCTTGGACGCAGCCTAGGTGCAGCGAATCACTAAATCCAACAGTCGCCGGTTTCCCGGAAAGCCTGCTCCCGCCGTCAGCAGCGGTCATGTGCAGCCGAGCGGCAACGCGACGTCCCGGACGCGATAGCGTGGACTCCTGATGGTCCGGGCGGTTCGGACCCGAAAGGAGCAGCATCGTGTCCATCGTCGTCATTAACGCGCTCAAGGTCCCCGAGGGCTCGGGTACAGAATTGGAGGCGCGCTTCGCCGCACGCAAGCACGCCGTCGACTCCGCTCCGGGGTTCGAGGGCTTCCAGCTGCTGCGTCCGGTCGCGGGCGAAGAGCGCTACTTCGTGTACACCCAATGGGCCACCCGTGAGGACTTCGAGAACTGGCGCGACAACCGTGCGCCGCGGGATCACGGCTCGAAGACCCCCGTGGCCAGTGGGTCGGAGCTGCTCGAGTTCGAGGTTGTTGAGCTCGCCGACTGACAACAGTGGTTGGCCAGCCGCGCTCCGGGTCACAGGACTTGCGGCTGGCGCATCCGGACAAGTCCCGTGATGCCGCCGAGTACGAGGAGGCCCGCGGCCAGGGCGGCCAGCACAACGGGCGGCAAGGTCCCGTAAGCCACTCCAAAGCCGGCGGACCCCAGCGCCTGTCCGATGGCCAGTGCGATGAAGAGCCACGAAGTCCCTGCTCCGGCACTCTGAGGCCAAACGCTGCGCGCCCAGAGAATGAGCACGCCGGACAGGCTCATGTAGCCGGCACCGAAAACGGCCATGCCGGCATAAGCGACCCAAGTGCTGCCGGAGGCTACCGATATTGAGACTCCTAAGCTGGCGACGGCCAGGACGCTGGCAGAAAAGCACCATGCGGCCCGCAGGCCCATGCGCCTGGCCAAGGCTCCCGTGAGTACGCCGAGGACCCCGCCCAGGCCCAAGGCGATCCACAGCCATCCGGCCTGAGCGGCAGCAACGGAACCGGCTTCCGTAACCAGCAACGGTCCAAACGTCCAGATCAAGGCCGAGCCGGCTCCTGCAATGACCGCGGCCGCGGCCGGGACGAGGAGAAGGTGCCCCGGTCCATGGCGACGTTCGGGGCTCGAAGCCGCTGCAGCGGCTGGGAGGCCAGAGGTACCCGGATCAGCACGAGCCCGGACGGGATACCACGCCGCGACCGCCGCCGCCGCGCAGACCAGCGCCATGAGCACCCATGCCCCGGCAATCGAAGCGGCCATTGAGGCGACCATGCCGGCTCCCACCACGCCGACCGCCGTTCCCGAGTTCACCAGGGACTGTGCTGTCGCACTGGTGCGGCGTGCAACGAGCGCGTCGATAACCGGCACCAATGCGGGCGAGGCGAAGCCCCCGCCCATGCCGCCGACGAATACAGCCGCCACGAACATGCCCGGAGCTGAGGCGACAGCCACCCCCAAGCAGCCGACGGCGGCAGTGCCTCCGGCGAGAAGAAGTCCGGCCCGAGGAGCGCGGTCGACGAAGCGGGCGGCCGCCACGGCGGCTATCGAATAGGAGGTGAACTGTGCAGCCGCAGCCCATCCCAGCACCTCGGTAAGTTCCGGCCGCTGTGCGGCCAAGAGCGGGGCGAAGAGGCCGACCCCGAACCGGGCCATGCCATACGTGGCCGCGATCAACAGCATTCCGGCCAGCGCCACGCCAAGGCCGGAGCCGGCTCGACGACCCACCGTGATTCTGCCCATGGTCCGGCACCTCCCAGCACATAACGCCCGTTACACCAGAGCGAGCGTTACACAGATGGTAACCGACCGTCTGGGCGCGGCTCGCGCAGGAAGCCGGGCGCCCCGACCCGGACGCCGTCGCGGCCCGGTGCAACCCGCCCGGTCATAGGAGCAAGCTTCCGTTATCGTTAGGGCATGCCCGAGATGCCGGAAGTGCAGGGACTCGTCGACTTCCTGCGGCTTAAGCTCCTCCCGCCCGACGCCCCGCCCGCCCAGGTGGCCAAGGTGGAGGTGTTGTCCTTCTCCGTGCTGAAAACGGCGGACGTGCCGCCGGAGACGATGGGAGCCGAGCCGGTGTCCGCGGTCTCGCGCCGCGGCAAGTTCATCGTCATCACCGCCGGGCAGACGCACCTGGTGATGCATCTGGCCAAGGCCGGGTGGCTCCGCTGGTCGGATGCCCTGAAGCCCGAACCCCTGCGGCCCGGCAAGGGTCCCATTGCGCTGCGCGTGCGGTTTGTCGCGGCTGATGGCGCCGGTCAGCCCGGGTTCGACCTGACCGAAGCGGGGACCAAGAAATCACTGGCCGCCTACGTGGTCAAGGACCCAATGGATGTTCCGGGCATCGCCCGCCTGGGACCTGACGCGCTCGACGTCGACCTAGCGGCGTTCGCGCGGATGCTCGCCTCCCACTCGGGACAGATTAAGGGCCTGCTGCGGGACCAGTCGGCGATCGCGGGCATCGGGAACGCCTACAGCGACGAGATCCTGCACGCGGCGAAGCTCTCCCCGTTCGCCAACGCCTCGAAGCTGGATGCAGAGGACGTGGAGCGCCTGTTTTGGGCGATGCACCAGGTGCTCGAGTCGGCCATCGCTCACGCCTCCGGCCGTCCGGCCAGTGAGCTGAAGGATTCCAAGCGCAAGGCCATGCGCGTGCACGCTCGCACCGGCGAGCCCTGCCCGGTGTGCGGGGACACGGTCCGGGAGGTGTCGTTCGCGGATTCCTCGCTGCAGTACTGTCCCAGCTGCCAGACCGGCGGGAAGCTGTTGGCGGACCGGCGGATGTCCAAGTTTCTCAAGTAAACCCCCCGCCGTCCGGTGGTGCATGCCGTAGATATTCTGGTGTGTTCCTGATGGACGGTTCCTCCGACCGCGGTAAGTTCAAAGGTTCGACGCGTACTGCGGGAAAGAGGGTGCATGGTCACTGAACCATACGAGGCAAAACCTCGAGCCACTGACTTTGGTTTCGGATTGCACCACGTTCAGCTCGCACTTCCGCCGGGTGGTGAGGATGATTGCCGTAAGTTTTACGTCGAAGTCCTTGGGCTCACGGAGGTTCAAAAGCCGCCGGTATTGGCTGCGCGTGGTGGGCTGTGGGTGCGCGCCGATAACTTAGAGATTCATCTGGGAGTCGAGGAGAATTTCCGTTCTCAGCGGAAGGCTCATCCCGGAATCCTCGTTCGGGATATCGATGCACTGACCCGGCGAATAGAAGCTCATGGGCATGCTCCCGAGTGGGATGACAACTTCCCGGGAATGCGCCGGTTCTACCTGTGGGACAACAACGGAAATCGGCTCGAGTTCCTCTCGCCTCATAGCGGGTAGAAGAGCAGAGGGTGGCGGAAGCAGTGTTTGCTTCCGCCACCCGCTGTCGTCTGGGCGACCACCGGCGCCGCCTATTTCCTCAGGGGGAAGGCGGTAGCGATCAGGCGTGCGCCGCGCCGGCGCCGGCCGCCGCCGTCGTTGTTTCCGCGGCCAAGCTGCCGCGGATGAGGTCGGCGCAGCGTTCGCCGATCATCATCACGGTCAGGTTGGGGTTGACCGTCACGTGCTCGGGCATGACCGAGGCGTCAGCCACGCGCAGGCCGGTGACGCCCTTGACCCGCAGCTCGGGGTCCAGCGGCGACATGACGTCGTCCACCGGGCCCATGCGGACGGTGCCGACCGGGTGGTAGACGGTGTTGTGCGTCTTGCGGATGTAGTCCTGCAGCTCCTCGTCCGTCTGCGCATCGATGCCCGGCGAGAGCTCGCGGCCGGCCCACGGGGCCATGGCCGGCTGCGCGGCGATCTCGCGGGCCTTGCGGATGCCGGCGACCATCACGCGCATGTCGTGGCCCTCGGGGTCGGTGAAGTACCGGGGGTCGACCATCGGCTTGTCGCGGAAGTCGCGGCTGCGCAGCCGGACGGTGCCGCGGGAGCGGGCGTGCGTGACGTTCGGGGTGAGGCTGAAGCCGTTCTCCGTAGTGGGGTAGCCGTGCCGCAGGGTGTTCATGTCGAACGGCACCGAACCGTAGTGCATCATCAGGTCGGGGCGGTCCAGCCCCTCCTCGGTGGGCGTGAAGATGCCGATCTCCCACCACTGGGTGGATTCGGTGACCATCGGCTGCTTCGCCTCGAACTGGACCACTCCCTCGGGATGGTCCTGCAGGTGTTCGCCGACGCCGGGGGAGTCGACCAGGACCTCGATGCCGTGCTCCGCGAGGTGTGCGGCCGGCCCGATGCCGGAGAGCATCAGCAGCTTCGGCGAATCGATGGCGCCGGTGGACAGCACTACCTCGCGCCGCGCGGACAGCGTGTGTGTGCGGCCGAAGGCATTGTCCACGATCTCGACGCCGGTGCAGCGCTTGTCCGCGTCGATCACCAGCCGGCGGGCGCGCAGGCCGGTCAGCAGGGTGAAGTTCTCCCGCTCGATGATCGGGTGGATGTAGGACACCGAACTGGAGGAGCGGGTGCCGTCGGCCCGGCGGTTGATCTGGAAGAAGTTGGCGCCGTTGACCACGGTGGTGCCGTCGTTGAAGGTGGCCCGCGGGATGCCGGCCTGTTCGCAGGCATCCAGCAGCGCGACGCCGGTCGGGTCGGCCGGCGGGACGTTCATGACGTGCACGGGGCCGGAGTCGCCGTGGTGCGGGGCGTCCGGGCCGGCGTCCTCGTTGGTCTCCAGCCGCTTGTACAGCGGCCAGGCCGCCTCGGCGTTCCAGCCGGTGACGCCGTGCTTGGACTCCCACTCGTCCAGGTCCTCGCGCGGGGCCCAGAAGGCGATGCAGGAGTTGTGGCTCGAGCAGCCGCCCATGACCTTCGCGCGCGAGTGGCGCATGAAGGAGTTGCCGTTCTCCTGCGGCTCGATCGGGTAGTCCCAGTCGTAGCCGGACTCGAGCAGCTCCATCCACCGGTCCAGCTGCAGGACCTCGGGCACGCCCCGGTCGTCCGGGCCGGCCTCGACCAGCGCCACGGACACCGCAGGGTGTTCGCTCAGGCGTGCGGCGACGGCGGCGCCGGCGGATCCACCGCCGACGACGATGTAGTCGAATTCCCGGTCGACGAGGTTCTCGACGTTGTCGATGTGCATCAGTTCTCCTTGCCGTGGTCAGCGAACCAGCCGGTCACCTGCGGGCTGGTGTTCTGGTAGATGTGCTTGGCTTCCTGGTACTCGGCCAAACCGGTGGGGCCGAGCTCGCGGCCGACGCCGGACTGGCCGAAGCCGCCCCACTCGGCCTGCGGGAGGTAGGGGTGGAAGTCGTTGATCCAGATAGTGCCGTGACGCAGCCGGCCGGCAACGCGCTGGGCCTTGCCTGCGTCCTGGGTCCAGACGGCTCCGGCCAGGCCGTAGATCGTGTCGTTGGCGGTGGCCACTGCCTCATCCTCGTCGCGGAACGTCTCCACGGTCACCACCGGGCCGAAGGCTTCGTCCACGACCACGGACATCCCCCGCTCCACGCGGTCCAGGACGGTGGGCAGGTAGTAGAACCCGTCGTCGTACTCGGGGCCCTCGGGGGCGGCGCCGCCGCAGCGCAGCCGCGCGCCCTCTTCCACGCCGCGCTTCACGTAGGCGTCCACCTTCTCCCGGTGTGCCGCCGAAATCAGCGGCCCGGTTTCCGCGGCCTCGTCGAACGGGCCGCCCAGGCGGATGCCCTCGGCGCGGCGGACGAGCTCGTCGACGAAGCGCTCCGCGATCGACTCTTCGACCAGCAGGCGCGCGCCCGCGGAGCAGACCTGCCCGGAGTGGACGAAGGCCGCGTTCAGGGCGTTGTCCACGGCGGCGTCGAAGTCGGCGTCGGCGAACACCACGTTCGGGTTCTTGCCGCCGAGTTCCAGCGCCACCTTCTTCACGGTGCCGGCGGCGGCCGCCGCGACCACCTTGCCGGTCACCAGGCCGCCGGTGAAGGAGACAAGGTCGACGTCGGGGTGTTCGGAGAGCGGTGCGCCCGCCTCCGCGCCGGGGCCGGTTACCAGGTTCGCGACGCCGTCGGGCAGGCCCAGGTCCTTGAGCAGTTCCATGGCCAGGATGGCCGTGGACGGGGTGAGCTCGGCGGGCTTGAGCACGAAGGTGCAGCCGGCGGCCAGCGCGGGCGCGATCTTCCAGGCGGCCTGCAGCAGCGGGTAGTTCCAGGGCGTGATCATGCCGCAGACGCCCACCGGCTCGTGGACAATCCGGCTGACGACGGCGGGGTCCCCGGCGTCGACCACGCGGCCGGCTTGCTGCGAGGCGATCTTGCCGAAGTACTCGAAGGAGGCGGCGATGTCGTCCATGTCCATGCGGCTTTCGACGATCCGCTTGCCGGTGTCCAGCGACTCGGCGCGGGCGAACTCCTCGCGGCGCTCCCGCAGGCCTGCGGCGACCTTGAGCAGGAAGTCGCCACGCTCGGGCGCCGGCACGGCCGCCC
>NZ_JBNHGF010000113.1:0-7435 GCF_059091005.1 Arthrobacter sp. Y3223164 | reverse complement strand
GGCGGCGCTGATCCGGATGCCGCCGGAGCGGCCGCGCACCGCCTCGACCAGTCCGAGCGAGCGCAGCTTCAGCACCGCCTTGCTGACGTGGTTGTACGGGGTGCCGACGCCGTCGGCGACCGCCTGCGTGGTCATCAATTCGCCCTCCGGCGCCGCGGACAGCAGCATCAGTGCACGCAGGCACACATCGGAGAAGGCATTGATACGCATGCCGCCAATTTTAGCCGTCCGGCGCGGCCGGAATTGCCGCCGTTCCGCGCGGCGCCGGTGGATCAGCCCCGGGGAGGCCCGGCTTCTGCGTCGGGTTCCTCATCGGGCCAGACCAGGCGTTCCTGCGGGTCCACGAACGGGTCCGGGTAGCTCCAGGTGCCGTCGTCGTCGTGATGGTAGGGCTGGATGGCCGAGACCGCGATGCCGGCCGAGTGCTCCACGGCAATCTGGATCGCGTCGGCGTCCTCTTCGGGCAGGAAGATGTCGCTGATCACGGCGATGGCGCGGAAATCGGCGCGGTCATGGCGCAGGGTGGCGTACAGGTCCTCGATCATCCCATCCACGTTGACCTCGGCTGCCTCGGCGTCCAGGTCATCGGGGGAGACCACGACGAGCCGCAGGCCGCCGTCGTGCGTGGTGACCAGGGCCGCGGGCAGGAACGCCCCATGCTCGGTCAACTGTTCCTGCGCCACCCCGAGCCCGGTTCCGAACAGCGTGTCGATATCGGCCAGGATCTCCGCGGGGATGCCCTCCCGCCACGAGGCGCTCATGCTGTTTCCCGGACGCGGGCCAGGACGTGCCCGCGGAGGGTGTCGAGCAGGCCGGGGCTGGTCGCCTCGGCGTTCAGCCGCAGGAAGGGTTCGGTGTTGGAGGGGCGCAGGTTGAACCACCAGGTTCCGTCGTCGGCGATCACGGTGGTGCCGTCGAGCCGGTCCACGCTCACGCCGGTGCCCGCGTAGGGGGCCGGGCAGCTAACGGCCGTCGTGTCGGTTCCGGCCGCGGCGGGGTCGAACGCGAGGGCGGGGGCGAAGTCGGCCAGCACGCGGGCGATCGCGGCGTCCTTGTCTTCGACCTGGGAGTTCAGTTCGCCCGTGGCGTGGTAGGGGTCGTATTCGGCGGCAAGCTTGGACAGCGGTGCGTCCTGCTCGCCGAGGGCGGCGAGCACGTGCATGGCGGCGAGCATGCCGGTGTCGGCGTTGTAGAAGTCGCGGAAGTAATAGTGCGCGGAGTGTTCGCCGCCGAACACGGCCTTCTCCTCGGCCATGTGCGCCTTGATGAACGAGTGTCCCACCCGGGTGCGGACCGGGCGTCCGCCGGCGGCGGTGATGGTTTCGGGCACGGCGCGGGAGGTGATCAGGTTGTGGATCACCGCCGGGCTTTCTTCGCCGGCGGCGCGGGCGCGGGCGATTTCGCGCCGGGCGACCAGCGCGGTGATTGCCGAGGGGGAGACCACCGCCCCGGTCTCATCGATCACGAAGCACCGGTCGGCGTCGCCGTCGAAGGCCAGGCCGAGGTCCGCCCCGTGCTCGGTGACGGCGGCCTGCAGGTCCACCAGGTTTTCCGGTTCCAGGGGGTTGGCCGGATGGTTGGGGAACGTGCCGTCCAGCTCGAAATACAGCGGCACGACCTGAAGCGGCAGCGCCGGCAGCAGGGTGTCGCCGAGCACGGCGGGGGTGGTCATCCCGGCCATGCCGTTGCCGGCGTCCACGACTACCTTCAGCGGCCGGATGCCGGCCAGGTCCACCAGGGAGCGCAGGTAGGAGGCGTAACCGGCCAGCACGTTGGTTTCGCTGATGGTCCCGGGTTCGGTGCCGTCGGGGATCCCCGTCTCGAGGTACTTCTGCGCCAGGTCGCGGATGTCGAACATGCCGGTGTCGGAGGAGACCGGCACCGCCCCGGGCTTGGCCATCTTCAGGCCGTTGTACTGCGCAGGGTTGTGGCTGGCGGTGAACACCACCCCGGCGGCGTCCAGGGACCCGCAGGCGTAGTAGAGCTCATCGGTGGAGATCAGCCCCAGCATTTGGATGTTGGCCCCGCGGCCGGCCGCGCCGTGGGCGAACGCGGCGGCGAATTCCGGCGAGGACGGGCGCATGTCGCCGCCCACCAGCACGGTCTGCCCGGCCAGGGACAACACGTCCACGAACGCGGCGCCGGTCGCCTCGACGGTCGCCGCCGTAATGGTTTCGCCCACGATCCCGCGGACGTCGTACGCCTTGAAGGACAGGCCAAGATCTATGCTGCTCACTTCACCAGCTTATAAGGGGCTGCTGTGGAAAAGGGCCAGGTTGTCCTCGGCGGCTGCGATACTGGGCAGCATGGCTGAGCTGATCGACGGGACAACGGACGCGGTGACGACGGGAACGGCGGGGCCCGGGCAGGACGACGGCGGGCTGCGCGGGGAGGCCACCGCGCTGCTGCGTGCCCTGGTGGGCAATGACACGGCCCAGTTCCACGAGGGCCAGTTCGAGGCTGTCGAGGCGTTGGTTTCCGGCGGGCGCCGGGCGCTGGTGGTGCAGCGCACCGGCTGGGGAAAATCGGCGGTCTACTTCGTGGCGAGCCTCCTGCTGCGCCGCCGTGGCGCCGGCCCCACCCTGATCGTCTCGCCCCTGCTCGCGCTCATGCGCGACCAGGTGGCGGCGGCCGAACGCGCGGGGGTGCGGGCCGCGGCGATCAACTCGGCGAACCAGCTGGAATGGGGCCAGGTCCAGGAGCAGTTGGCCGCCAATACCGTGGACGTGCTGCTGGTCTCGCCCGAGCGGCTGAACAATCCGCGGTTCCGCGACGAACAGCTGCCGCAGCTGGTGCAAAGCTCCGGCCTGCTGGTGGTCGACGAGGCGCACTGCATTTCCGACTGGGGCCACGACTTCCGCCCGGACTACCGGCGGATCCGGGACCTGATCGCCCGACTGCCCGAGCGGGTCCCGGTACTGGCCACCACGGCCACCGCCAATTCCCGCGTGGTCCACGACATCGAGGAGCAACTCGGCGTGCATGCCGCCCCCGGGCACGACGGCGGAGTGCTCACCATCCGGGGCCCGCTCGCCCGCGCGTCGCTGCGGCTGGGAGTGCTCCGCCTGGCCAGCCCGCGTGCCCGGCTCGGGTGGCTGCTCACGCACTTGGACGACCTGCCCGGCAGCGGAATCATCTACGCCCTCACGGTTTCCGCCGCCGAGGACACGGCCCGGCTGCTCCGCGAGGCCGGCCACGAGGTGGCCGCCTACACCGGCCGGACCGATCCGGCCGAGCGGGAACAGGCTGAGGCGGCGCTGAAGGAGAACCGGGTCAAGGCGCTGGTGGCGACCAGCGCCCTCGGCATGGGCTTCGACAAACCCGACCTGGGCTTTGTGGTGCACCTGGGTGCGCCGAGTTCCCCGGTGGCCTACTACCAGCAGGTGGGGCGCGCAGGACGCGGAACTCCGAACGCCGACGTGCTGCTCCTGCCGGGTACCGAAGACCGGGACATCTGGGAGTACTTTGCCACGGCGTCGATGCCGAACGAGGGCACGGCAACGGCCGTGCTGCGCGAGCTCTCCGTCCCGGGGACCGTGCTGTCCACCGCGGCGCTGGAGACGCTGGTGAACCTGAAACGGTCCCCGCTGGAACTCTTGCTGAAGGTCCTTTCCGTGGACGGCGCGGTGCGCAAGGTCAGCGGCGGCTGGGAGGGGACCGGCCAGCCCTGGACCTACGACGCGGAGCGCTACGGACGCATTTCGCAGGCCCGGGTGGCCGAGCAGAACGCCATGCTGGACTACGAGAACACCTCCGGCTGCCGGATGGAATTCCTCGCCAGGGCCCTGGACGATCCCGCCGCGGCGCCCTGCGGGCGCTGCGACAACTGCGCAGGACCCTGGTACTCGGACACCATCGCGGCCGAGGCCACCGAAAGCGCCGGCGCCGCCCTGCAACGTGCCGGCGTCGAACTGGAGCCGCGCGCCATGTGGCCCAGCGGCATGAACAAGCTGGGCGTGCCGGTCAAGGGCAAGATCCCGCCGGCGGAGGCCAACGGCAGCGGCCGCGCCCTGGCCCGGCTGACGGACCTGGGCTGGGGCGGAAAGCTGCGCGAAGTCTTCGCGGACGGGGCGCCGGACCGCGAAGTGGACCCGGCCATGCTGAACGCCTGCGTCCAGGTCCTGGCGCAGTGGGGTTGGGCACAACGCCCGGTCGGCATCGTCAGCGTCCCCTCCCGCAGCAGGCCGCTGCTGGTGCAGTCACTGGCCCGCGGCCTGTCCGAGATCGGCCGGCTGCCCTACCTGGGCGAACTCACCGTCCCGCACGGCGGACCCCGCAGCGGCCCCGGCGGCAACAGCGCCTTCCGGTTGGCCGATGTGTGGGACCAGTTCCAGGTCCCCGAGGGCGGTGAAGCCTGGTTGGCGCAAAACCGCGGCCCCGTGCTTCTGGTCGACGACGTCGCCGACAGCCGCTGGACCCTGACCGTGGCCGGACGCGCGCTGCGCCTCGCCGGGGCCGAAGCGGTCCTGCCCTTTGTTTTGGCCCTCAAGGCCTGAGCCCAAGGCGGCCTGGCCGGACGGCCGCCCTGCCTGATACCTAGAGGTGCTATGGTAATACCTTGCAGATCTAGGTATCAGGAGGACCCTTTGCGCATTGACAAGGACCTGGTCGCCGCTTCGGCCACCCCGCTCGTGCTGGGGATATTGTCGGAGGGCGAACTATACGGCTACGCCATCAGCAAGCGCGTCAGCGAACTGTCCGACGGAGGGCTGGAGTGGACGGACGGCATGCTCTACCCGCTGCTGCACCGACTCGAACGGTTCGGGTATGTGTCGTCCTCGTGGGGCATCTCGGAGGCCGGACGGCGGCGCAAACACTACGCCATCACCGCCCAAGGCCGGGAGGTGCTCGCCGAGCGGCAGCAACAGTGGACGGTGGTCGCCGAGACGCTGCGGCGGGTGTGGCAGGCAGTGCCGCCGCCCGCGGCCCCGGTCGAAGGGTGGGCCTGATGGAACCGCATGCCGAGTTGGAAGCACAGATAGACCGGTGGCGCGGGTATGTCCGGCGGCGGCAGGCGATCTCACCCGCGGACCTCGATGAACTCGAGGACCACCTGCGCGGACAAATCGCCGACCGCCAGGCGTCAGGGCTGGACGACGAGGAGGCCTTCCTCGTCGCGATCAAGCGCCTGGGCAATCTGGATGCGATCTCGCATGAGTTCGCCCGCGAGCACTCCGACCGGCTGTGGAAGCAGTTGGTGCTCGTCCCGCAGGACGCCGACTCCGCAGCGCCGCCATGGCGGGAGCTCGCTGTCGTCCTCGCGCTCGCCGTGGGGGCAGGGGTGGCCGTCAAGGCAGGCACCCTGTGGCTCGACGGCGCGGTCCTGGCGCGCAACCTCGGCCTCCTCGTCTTCCCGTTCCTTGCCGCGTACTTCGCCTGGAAACGCCGGTTGACGGTGCCCAAGGCGGCTGCGCTGCTCGTCCCGTTCACCGCGCTGGCCGTGCTGCTCAATGCCTATCCGTTCGCGGCCGCCGGTTCCACCGAGGTGCTCGCCGTGCTGCACGCCCCGGTCGTCCTGTGGCTGCTGGCGGGCGTGGCGTACGTTGGCGGCAGGTGGCGGGAGCACAGCCGGCGCATGGACTTTGTCCGGTTCAGCGGTGAGCTCGCGATCTACTTCACGCTGCTGGCCCTCGGCGGGGCGGTGCTGATCGGGCTCACTTTCGGCGCGCTGCAGGCTGTCGGCGTCGACTTCGAGCCCGCGATGGAGGCCTGGATACTGCCGTTCGCCGTCCCGGGTGCGCTGGTCGTGGCCGCCTGGCTGGTCGAGGCCAAGCAGAACGTCGTCGAGAACATCGCCCCGGTGCTCACCCGCGTCTTCACGCCCCTGACCATCGTGATGCTGCTGGCCCTGCTGGCGGTACTCACGGCGGCAGGCGGCCTGGTGGACGTCGACCGGGGGCTGCTCATCCTGATGAACGCGATCCTCGTGCTCGTCCTGGCCCTGCTGCTGTACGCGATTTCTGCCCGCGACGCGCTGGCGCCGCCGGGCTTGTTCGACGGCCTGCAATTGGTCCTCGTCGCCGCCGCGGTCGCGGTCGACGCGGTCATGCTGACGGCGATGCTGACCCGGATCGCCGAATTCGGTACCAGCGCCAACAAGGTCGCCGCGCTCGGCCTGAACCTGCTGCTGTTGGTGCATCTGGTGTGGGCGGCGTGGCTCACCGTCGGGTTCCTGCGCGGGCGGCGACCCTTCGCGGCGCTGGAGCGCTGGCAGACAGGGTACCTGCCGGTCTATGGCGCCTGGGCCGCCGTCGTCGTCGTGGTATTCCCGCCGGTTTTCGGCTTCGCCTGACCTGCGGGGCCGTAGGTCTGCCGCCACTTCCAACGTAGCGCGCACCGGGGGGCTTGCTGCAAGGCCCCCCTCATGCCCCAAACTGGCCCGGACGTGCGCTGAAGAGGCGCACGAAAAGGCTCGGAGAGGCGGGGTCGTGATGGTGGAGGTCATCGTTGCCGGGGGCGGTCCGTCGGGGATGATGCTTGCCGGTGAACTGGCGCTGGCGGGCGTGGATACGGCGATCGTGGAGCGCCGCCCGACGCCGGAGCTGGTGGGCTCGCGCGCGGGCGGCTTCCACTCGCGGACGATCGAGATCCTCGATCAGCGCGGGATTGCCGACCGGTTCCTGGCCGAGGGCCAGCCCGTCCAGGCGGCGTTTTTCGGGAACACGATGCTGGACGTCAGCGACTTTCCCACCCGCCACCCCTACACGCTCGGGCTGTGGCAGAACCATATTGAGCGGATCCTGGCCGGCTGGATCGAGGAACTGGGTGTGCCGGTCCATCGGGGCCTCGAGGTAACCGGCTTGGTCCAGGACGCCGCCGGTGTCGACGTGCATCTGGCCGACGGCGGGCCGATGCGCGCGCGGTACCTGGTCGGCGCCGACGGCGGACGCAGCGCGGTCCGCAAGGCGGCCGGCATCGGGTTCCCCGGCTGGGATGCCACGAAAAGCAGCCTGATCGCCGAAGTGGAGGTAACCGAGGATACGCCGTCGGGCATGCGCATCGACGAGGTGGGGGTCCACGGGCTGCACCCGATGGAGGACGGGCGAACGGTGCGGGTGGTCGTGACCGAGAAGCAACTGGGGCCGGCGACCGAGCCCACGCTGGCGGACCTCGGCATGGCGCTGTCCGAGGTCTACGGCACCGACTTCGGGATCCACCATCCGACCTGGATCTCGCGCTTCACCGACGCCACGCGGCAGGCCGCGGCCTACCGCAGCGGACGCGTGCTGCTGGCCGGGGACGCCGCGCACATCCATGCTCCTTCGGGCGGGCAGGGGATCGGGCTCGGCATCCAGGACGCCGTGAACCTCGGCTGGAAGCTCGCCCTGGTGGTCCGGGGCAGTGCCCCGGGCAGCCTGCTGGACACCTACCACGCCGAGCGGCACCCCGCCGGAGCCCGCGCGCTCAAGCACACAATGGCGCAGTCGCTGATGCA
>NZ_JBNHGF010000112.1:0-7520 GCF_059091005.1 Arthrobacter sp. Y3223164 | reverse complement strand
CGGTGCTCCGGCCGGGCCGCAGGCCGCAACAGCTCATCCAGCCCCACGGTTTCCCGCCGCCGGGGCCACCACCGCCGCGTTTTTCTCCGCAGGTGGGCGGCGCTTGGGCCCGCCGGAGCCGGTGTGTGACCGGCAGCCGTTATCGGGGCGCCGCTGGTTGCGCTGCCCGCCGGATCACGATCCCCTTGGTTCACCCGTAGCCCCCGTCCCCCTCAGCAGGCCCTGGACGTCCCCCGACGCCACCACAGGGAAAACCTGCAGACGAATTACCTCAAGGAGGCGGCTTTCGTCAGCCGCCGCGACCTGTGAGGTGGTCTTAGCGTACGGCTAAAATTCCACGACTCAACCTCTTTTTCCGGCGCTTTTCGATAGCTGTCGAAATGTGACATGGGCGGCATTTTTGTGATGGATGTGAAAGGCCGGATTGAGCCTGAAAGCATTGACAGGACCGCTGCATGGCACTAAAGATGGCACCCCGCCCGGGCACCATCTGCGGCATGAAAGCACGCGCTAGAGCACGCGCTGGTGAACCACGGCCGACCCTTCGGCGGGTACCGGGACCGGTTGCGGAACTCCCTGAAGATAGACCAGGAAATCCTCGCTGTGCTGCCTTCGGTGGAATGCGGTCAGGACGCCGACATGCTCGTCCCCGTTGGCCGTGGTCACTGAGACGACCCGGCCGATGGCGGTGGGCTTCAAAGCCTTGGCAGGGGTGGCCATTCTCTTACCTCCGAAAGCCAGAGAAGGTGCATGGATTAAGGCTACGCCCCACGTGGCGCAGCGGCAGGATGTTCAGCGAGACCAAGGCCCCGTGAGGGTCGGGTTGGCCGCGCCCGAGGGGTTGTGGACGTGTGCCGGATCGGCGACAGTGATAAGGAGCCGTACTACGCAGGAGCAGTAATGACGGAAAACGTTCAGCCCGCCGACGAAGACGCCGTCAGCGAAAACATCGAAGAGTATCAGCAGGATGACCGGCTTACCCCGGCCGACCGCATGGACCTCATTGCCAACGCCGTCGCCGAGGACGCCGACCGGGACGACGAATCCCGCAACCACGTCAAGGACGAAGGAGCCGGCGACTCTGCCTGACCTGTCTGGAGGACTGTCCCGCGGCTTCTTGCGGTCCGGACCTCCGGATGCTCTTGCTGCACGGCCGGTGCTCACCTAGGTTGAAGGTGGACGGTCGCGGGCAGGTTCCCGTTGGGGGAGTCGGCGCTGCCGTTCCAGAAGGAAGATCAGCATGGCAACAGGCACCGTCAAATGGTTCAATGCCGAAAAGGGGTTCGGCTTCATCAGCCAGGACGACGGCGGGCCGGACGTGTTCGCACACTTCTCGGCCATCGCCGCCAGCGGCTACCGCTCGCTGGAAGAAAACCAGAAAGTTGAGTTCGACGTCGTCCAGGGCCAAAAGGGACTGCAGGCCGAGAACATTCGCCCGCTTTAACACACGCTCAAACCAACGCCCCGCTCTCCGAAAGTGCGGGGCGTTTGTGTTGTAGCCGCCGTGAACCGCACAGGCTAGGGGACTCATTACTTACGCTCCGTCATCTTTGGCAGACGTGAGAGCCCTCGAATTCCTTTCGCTCCGCGCTGGTAGGTAATCGCCAAGTATGCTTACTATCTTGACAAGGGCGTCCTCTGCCAAGAGAACGGAGATCCATGTCTGCGATGCCCGCATCCCATCCGGGACTGACTGGAAACAACCTCTGAAAGGCACGCACAGTGTTTCTTCTCTTCGGTCTCAAGACCGCCCTTCGCGATCTGCCCGGACGGATGGCTACGTGCCAGTATTGCGGCCGGTTCGTGCACCATCGCCTGCAGGAACGCGCCACCAAACTCACAGTCTTCTTTATTCCGGTCTTCACAACATCCAGGGGCTTAGTCATCACCTGCACGAACTGCGGGCGGAGCTCCACAACGAAATCCCGACAGAAGAACGCACTCCTTAGCTAGCTGAGAGACTGCGTTTCACCTGGAAGGACATTTTTCCGAGGCGGCATAGGGCCTCGTTGTCTTGGCCGCACCGTTCATACCGGCAGGCGCGCGGCGAAGCGGAGCGGGCGTCTCGTCCCCGCTGGCCGGGTCTTAGGCCGCGGCCGCTGTTGAAGCTGCTAGTTGCGTCACGCCGTTTTGTGCACTCGCACACTGACGTCCCTTTCGCGCCCTTGTAGCGTCACATGCACACCCTCCGAAAGACCTAAGCCGAAAAGGAACCTCTGTCGATGACGACACCTGTCTTATCTCTGTCAACCGCACAATCCGAGCACGGCACGTCGGCTCCCACCCAGGACGCGGGACCGCTGGAGAACGCCCACAGGCAGCTTGCTTCAGCAATCCGTACGCTGGGATACAGCGAAGGGCTGCACCAGTTGCTGGCCCAGCCGCGCCGGGAGCTTTCCGTGAGCATCCCCTTGCGCCGGGACAACGGCAGCGTTGAGGTTCTCACCGGTTACCGCGTGCAACATAATTTTTCCCGCGGACCCGCCAAGGGCGGACTGCGTTACAGCCCGCACGTCTCCTTGGACGAAGTGCGTGCACTGGCAATGTGGATGACGTGGAAGTGCGCTCTGCTGGACGTCCCTTACGGCGGCGCCAAGGGCGGGATCACTATTGATCCGCGGAATTACTCGCAGCAGGAATTGGAGCGCGTTACGCGCCGCTACACCAGCGAAATCCTGCCGATCATCGGCCCTGAGAAGGACGTGCCGGCGCCCGACATCGGCACTGACGAACAGACCATGGCATGGATGATGGACACCTATTCGGTCAACGTCGGATACACGGTTCCAGGCGTGGTGACGGGCAAGCCTGTCAGTGTTGGCGGTTCCCTCGGCCGTTCGAGCGCCACATCCAGGGGCGTCGTGCACGTCGCGCTGGCAGCGCTTGCCCACGCCGGGCTTGATCCACGGCATAGCACCGCGGCTGTTCAAGGCTTCGGCAAGGTGGGAGCCGGAGCCGCAGAGTTCCTTGCCGACGCCGGAGTCAGCGTTGTGGCTGTGGGCGACCAGTATGGGGCCATCCATAATGCTGACGGCTTGAACATCCGTGCCCTGCAAGACCATGTCAAGGAGACTGGCAGCGTCGTCGGCTTTGCCGGCGCAGGTGCCATGCCTTCGGATGAGCTGTTGGAGCTTGAGGTGGACCTGCTGGTCCCCGCAGCAGTAGAAGGCGTGCTGCACGGCGGCAACGCCAACAAGGTGCGCGCCAAGGTCATCGTGGAAGGCGCCAACGGCCCCACCACGGCGGCGGCGGACGTCATTCTGCAGGACAAGGGCGTGCTCGTTGTTCCGGACATTCTCGCCAATGCGGGCGGCGTCATCGTCTCCTACTTCGAGTGGGTGCAGGGCAATCAGGCCTACTGGTGGACTGCTGCCGAAGTTGAAGAAAAACTGGAACACCGGATGTTGGCGGCGTGGGAGAACGTCCTGTCCATTGCGTCCAAGCGCGGCCTGAACCTGCGCGAAGCCGCTACGGTGACGGCGGTCGAGCGTGTGGCACAGGCGCACCTGACCCGCGGGCTCTACCCCTGATCCTGACTGCGCGCGTCGGCGGGGTTTCGCATGCCCCGCATCAGGGACCGGGCCGGTTGGGGGATGTTGCCGAACGATGGCGACATCCCCCAACCGGCGGCGGCACCCTCGTTTTGCCTCTCTTACCACCACGCAGCGGTCAAAATACTGCACAAGATTGAGGAAAGGTCTCCCATGACGGTAGACAATTGGAAAGACCTAACAGGCCAGCACGTTCAGATCCGCAAGGATGGGAAAGCCGTCCGGAAGGGCCGGGTCGAAGAGGTGACGCGGGCAGCGGACGCCCTGTGGCTGGAATGGCATGGCGGGCACCTGCGGCAGCTGTATGAAAAAGCTGAAGGTTATTCGGTAGAGCTCGTTCCAAGCCCGTAAGGCGCGGAACAGAAGAAGCTCTGGCCGTTACGGGTGGTCGTCGAACGGGCGACTCAAGCTCGGCAAACTGTCCCGATCTGCGGCGAAAGCAAAAGGCCCCACTTCCCTTCTCTAGGAGGGGAGCGGGGCCTTGCTAGTGGCGGTGACGGTGGGATTTGAACCCACGTTGGCTTTCACCAAACAACATTTCGAGTGTTGCACCTTCGGCCGCTCGGACACGTCACCAACGCGTCAACTTTACCCGCTGTTGGCCCTGAGCCCCAAAACGGCGCGGCCGGCACCTGAGTCAGAGGGGGAGATCGCCGCGGTGCCGCGCGAAGAACGCGCGCAGCATGGCGGCTGACTCCTCCGTGCGGACCTCAGGGTAGACCTCCACCCAGTGGTTCAGCCGACGTTCGCGCAGGATGTCGAAAACACTGCCGGCCGCGCCGGCCTTCTCATCCCACGCCCCGAAGACCACTTTCGGGATGCGGGCGAGCACGATGGCGCCGGCGCACATGGCGCAGGGCTCCAGCGTGACCACCAGCGTGCAGCCGTCCAGGCGCCAGGAGCCAAGCTTTCTGGCCGCCTCCCGGATGGCCACCATTTCGGCATGGCCGGTCGGGTCGTGCAGCGCCTCCCGTTCGTTGCGTCCGGAACCCAGCACCGCGCCGTCGGGCCCCATCACCACGGCGCCGATCGGCACGTCGGAGGTCTCCAGGGCCAACCGGGCCTGGTCCAGGGCAAGACCCATCCACTGGTGGTGCTGCGGATCAATGGGGCCCATGCCACCATTCTGGCAGGCCCGATGTTTGTCCCTGCTATCCGGCTGCCGGTAGTTTTGTGGAATGCGCGTACTCGAAGTGGATCATCCCCTTGTTGCCCACAAACTCACCGTTCTCCGCGACAAGACCACTCCGTCGCCCGTATTCCGCCAACTCACCGAAGAACTGGTGACCCTGCTGGCCTACGAGGCCACCCGCGACGTCCACACCGAGCCGGTGGAAATCGAGACCCCGGTCACCCGGACCATCGGGACCGCCTTCACCAAACCAACCCCGCTGGTGGTGCCCATTCTGCGCGCGGGCCTCGGCATGCTCGAGGGCATGACCAAGCTGGTGCCGACCGCCGAGGTCGGCTTCCTGGGCATGGCGCGCAACGAGGAAACGCTGGACATCATTACGTACGCCGAGCGGTTGCCGGCCGACCTCACCGGCCGCCAGGTGTTCGTGCTCGACCCCATGCTGGCCACCGGCGGCACGCTGCGCGAATCCATCAAGTTCCTCTTCGCCCGCGGCGCCGCCGACGTCACCTGCATCTGCCTGCTGGCGGCACCGGAGGGCCTGCAGGCCCTGCGCGATGAGCTCGAAGGCAAGAACGTCTCGATTGTGGTGGCGTCCATCGACGAGCGGCTGGACGAGAAAGCCTACATCGTGCCCGGCCTGGGTGACGCAGGGGACCGGCTGTACGGCGTTGCCGGCTGAACCAGCCGGCGAGGTGGCAGATCGGGGGCCCGCACGTTCCAGTGCGTGTCCACATTTTGGACGGTTTGCAAACGCCGGCGCTTTGCATCTAGTGCGCCTCACCACGAGGCAAAACCAACAATGCATATTTATTCACTGGCGCCCCGCAAGAGCGGTGTTCGGCTGATATTTATGCACGGCCGTGGTGTGATGTGTGGCACAAAAGCACTGTTTCTTCTCACTATGTGAGACAAGCAGGCTTATATTACTTGCACGTAGGCATTGTTACGCGCCAAACTCATGGTTGTGAACAACAACGCAACAGCATCTGCAGCCGCAGCCTTCAGTTACGGGACGTATCCCGGCGCACTGGCGGACTGTTGCCGAATGCAGGCCTAACTCACCACCCCTCGAGTTAATCCAGGCAATTCATCTGTCCAATGGCGGGCGCCAGAAACACATCCCGTGCGGGCATACCCATGCATTCGCGCCGTGATGACGGCCATTTTCACACATGAGGTTCTAATGTCAGTTTCATCCGGATACGTCCACATCTCCGTCCGCAACGCCCAGAACCGCGCGGCAGCCGCGCAGCGACAGGCAGCCGGGCAGAACCCGCAGTTCGCCGGACAGCCGTCTTACCCGGGGGAACAGCAGGCCTACCGCGTGCTGCGCGCGGTTCCCGGCCAGTTCGACGCCGCTGCCCCCCATCCGACCACCGCCCCCACCCCCGTGGTCACCCCCAATGGAATTCCCGGCCCGCAGGCGGTGTCGAATGACACTGTTGCCCGCGGGTTCGTTCTCTATGTGGGCCTGGACGAGGAGGCTGCCGCCGCCCAGGGGACCACGCTGAGCAAGCTGGCTTCCCAGGTGCGTGCCTATGTGCAGTCGCTGGCTCCCGACGCCCAGACCCACGGGGCCGTGGCCCTGGCGCCGGCCGACGCCCCGGGCGAGAACATTGACGTGGTGCGCCAGGCACTGGGCGATCCGACCGTCAGCCGCCGTCCGCGGACCGCGGCCGTGGAGATACAGCGGCAGCCGCAGCCGGCCTCGCACGCCAGCCGTCCCAGCGGCGTCCTGATCGATCTGTCCCGCCGCGAGGTGCACCTGGACGGGGAGACCCTGAACCTGACGTTCAAGGAATTCGAGCTGCTCAACTACCTCGTGGAGAACGCCACCCGCACTGTCGGCCGCGAAGAGCTGCTCTCCGGGCTGTGGAAGAACGCCGAGGAAGTTCCGAACGAACGCACCATCGACGTGCATATCCGCCGGCTCCGTTCCAAGCTGGGCCGCCTGGCCAACACCGTTCGCACCGTCCGCGGCCAAGGCTACCGCTTCTATGAGCACCCGGAAGTAGTGGTCTGGGCCGCGCCGGAGTACTCCATCTAAGTCCTGCCCGGCTCCGCCGCCGCGCTACAGCCCGTACGCCTCGAGCAGGCGGAGCCAGACCTCGCTGATGGTGGGGTAGGAGGGCACGGCGTGCCAGACCCGGTCCAGCGGGACCTGGCCGACGACGGCGATGGTCGCCGAGTGCAGCAACTCGCTGACACCGGGGCCGGCGAACGTCATGCCCACGATGACCTTGCGGTCCTCGTCCACCACCATCTGGGCCCAGCCCTGGTAGCCGTCGGCATACAGCGAGGAGCCGGCGACGGCGATCGGCAGTTGGGTGGCGGACACGGCGAGCCCGCGCTCCCGGGCCTGCTCTTCGGTGAGACCGACGACGGCGACCTCCGGGTCGGTAAAGATCACCGAGGGAACCGCCGCGTCGTCGGCAGTACTGGCGAAGCGGCTCCACGGTTCCGGGTCGCCGTTCAGCTCGCCGGCCGCGCGGGCGGCAATCGCGTCCCCCGTGGCCCGCGCCTGGTACTTGCCCTGGTGTGTCAGTTGGGCTTTGCCTGCGGCGTCGCCTACCGCATACAGCCAGCCCCCGTCGATGCCGCCCACGCGTCCGCTGGCGTCGACCTGCAGCCGCTTCGGATCCTGTCCCAGCTCCTCCAAGCCAAGGCCGGAGAGGGCCGGCCGTCGCCCGGTGGACACCAGGAGCTTCGCGGCCGTGACGGTGTCCGCCGCCCCGGTCTCCCCGTCCGCACCCGCAGCCGTCAGGGTGAGGCTGACGCCGCCGTCGTGCGCAGCCACCCGTGACGCCGCCGTGTGGAGCCGGATCCTCACCCCG
>NZ_JBNHGF010000111.1:0-7576 GCF_059091005.1 Arthrobacter sp. Y3223164 | reverse complement strand
GCGACCGGCTGCACCCCGAACCCCTCGAGACCCGGCACCGCGCCGCGATGGAACGCCGCACCGTCCACTACCAGCCCCAGGACGACGGGATGGCCGACCTCTACATCCGCACCAGCGCCGACAAAGCCCTGCTCGCCTACAACCTGATGCAGGCCCACGCCCGCAAACTCCAAACCGCGGACGAAACCCGCGCCCTGGGCCAACTCCGCGCCGACGTGTTCACCGACATGCTCCTGCGCTACCCCGGCCACGCCTACCAGCCCACGGCCACCGCCACAGACACAGACAGCGGACCCGCCGCCGGCGACACAGCCGCCACCCAGACGGTACCTGACAACTGCGGAACAGCGGCCACCCAAGCATCAGCCGGACCGAGAGCAGCAAGCCGTTCCGGAACTGCTGCCGGATCCGGGACCGCGCTCGGCTCTGTAACGAACGCAACGGCAATGACAACGGCAGCCGCTCCACCTGGCGCCCCCGAGAAAACCGGCCCAAAGATCCCGGACGCGGAAGTTGCGGCGTGCACCGTCCGAAACACGGCAGCCGGAGGGACGGCAGGGCAGGGGCCCTGTACCTGCGGTGCCGGGAACGTGACCGCCTCCGTCGCCGTCACCGCGCCCCTGCACACCCTGCTCCGGCTCGCCGAGGACCCCGGCGACCTCACCGGCTACGGGCCGATCCCGCCGGGCATGACCCGCGACCTTGCCGCGCTGGCCAAATCCTGGTTGATCGTGCTCACCGATGACTATGGCAAGGCAGCCGCCGTCGCCAAAGACCTGCGCCACCCGCCCGAATGGCTCAAACGCCTCGTCCGGCTACGCGACCGCCACTGCCGCGACTTTGGTTGCACCGTCCCGGCTGACCACTGCGACATCGACCATACGATCGCCTGGGAAGACGGCGGCACAACAGTCATGGAAAATCTCAGCGCCCGCTGCAAGCCCGGGCACAAAACCAAACACCAGGGCGGCGGAACCGTCACCCAGGACCCCGACGGGACCCTCCACTTCACCACCCGCTCCGGCCACACCCACACCACTACCCCCGACGAAGGCTGGACACTCACGATCCCCCTCAGCCCCCGGCGCAGAAGAAGCCACGGAAAGCCCGGGCAACGGTGCCAAAAGTCCCCGGGACTGTACCCGCGGCGAGGGCGACACCGGCGGCGACGAAGCCACGGACGGCCCATGGGACAAGACCCCGCCACCGTTCTAGACACCCGCCGCCGTTCCAGCTACCCGCCACCGTTTTAACCGACCCAACGTGAAACCAACAGCAAGAGGATTCAACAGTGACCAGGTATGCGAGGCCCAAGGCGCGAATCGAGGATGTGCTTCGGGAGTTCTTCGTCCAACAACGTCAGGTGAGACCAATCCAGCTCGACCGCTCACTCAGGTTGGAGGCTCACCTGCGGCGCTTCCTGGAGACCTGCGGTCCTGCCTACCTCTCAGAAGAATGGTGGATGATGCTTCAGTTGGAACAGTGCTTTCAACCGCAGGGTGCCTTCGCGCGGTTACTGCCCGCCGATTATTTGCTGGCACCGATGCATGAGTTTTTGTCGCCCGATTGGCTCATGGACCACGGTACCGACCGGTTGGTCCAAGTGAACCACAGCTACCGACTGGTCTGCTGGCTTTGCGGCAGCGGGCTGGTCAATCTTCGTGCGCTTCGCCCGAGCATCATCCGCTTCATGATTCGGCATGACGAGCTTTCCGCACATTCGAAGCGCCGCGCCGAACGGCAGCGCATTCCACGACCGGCAGGAGCACCGCAGGTCGAGGACCCGCAGGCTGACGCGACGATCAGACGGGAAGACCTTCCCTAGGAGCATGCCGCGCCAGACAGGGTCGCCGAATGTCCGAGGACCTCTCGCTCGGCGCGGCCTGGACGCACGACGCCGAGTCCGCACACACCTCTTGGTGATCGCCAGCGAAGTGAGGCGCGGTTCGGTTGCCGCTGTGGACCGCCCGGCTTCTCGCACGTACTCTCTTGGTGAGCCCGGCTAAGCAGCGGCATCCCGGCCGTCGCCATCAACACAAGCCCGGCGAAAGGTGGTTGCATGCGCACTTTCGGTGTCGAAGAGGAGCTACTGCTGGTCGAGCCCGCCACGGGCCTGTCTGTGCCGCGCGCAGCAGCCGTCATGGACCAGTATCGGCTCACAGCGGGAGAAGCCCAGCAATCTGGGCAAACGGAAGCCGCTGCTGCCTCTGCCCCCACCGGCCCGACGCTCGCGACCGAACTCCAGCAGGAACAGATCGAGGTCATCTCCCCGCCCCGCGCAACCTTGTGCGATCTGGCAGCCGACATTCTGTCCGGACGAGCCTTGGCCGACGCTTGTGCCCGCGCGTCCGGAGCAAGGGCCGTCGCGCTGGCCACATCGCCGTCCCCGGCCGCACCGCATCCAGCTCCTGATACCCGCGTCCAGGCACTGAGGGCGCAGTTCGGGCTGACGGCAGAAGAGTCCTTGACCTCCAGCTGCCATGTCCACGTCAGCGTGGATTCTGAGGAGGAGGGCGTAGCTGTGCTGGACCGCATTCGGATTTGGCTTCCCGTACTCGCCGCCCTCAGCAGCAATTCCCCGTTCTGGCAGGGCCGCGACACTGGGTATGCCGGTTTCAGAACCCAGGCTTGGTTGCGCTGGCCGGGCACCGGGCCTTCGGAAATATTCGGCTCGGCTGCCGCCTACCACCGCTCGCTCCGGCGTGCCTTGGACAGCGGCGTCGTACTCGACCACGCCATGCTTTACCTCGACGCGCGGCTGTCCCACAAGCACCCGACGGTTGAGATCCGGGTGGCCGATGTCTGCCTTCAGGCCAGCGACACAGTGTTGATCGCCGCTTTGTCCAGGGCACTCGTGGAGACGGCGGCGAGAGAGTGGAGGTCCGGGTTGCCCCCTGCAGCGGTTCCGGCGTCGGTACTCCGGTTGTCCGCTTGGCAAGCCAGCCGCTGGGGCATCGCCGGCAATCTCCTGCATCCACTCACCGGCGTTCCTTGCCGTGCCGACACCGTGATCTCCCTGCTCTTGGAGCACACCCGGCAGGCCCTTGCCGACGCCGGGGACGAGACCGGCATCGGGCTCCTATGCCAGGAGGTCCAGGCGCGAGGCACGGGCTCCCGGCAGCAGCGCGAGGCCTTCGCACGCGGAGGACTGGTGGCCTTGGCAAGCACAGCGGCCTACTTCACCCACCTCACACGGCAGGAACCTGCGCTGGCGGACGACGACCTCGTGTCCGAAGCGGCCGGGCATTCATAGGCGCGCGCACTCATGCCGGCACCGGGCACCCGGTGTGCGGAGGGCCAAGAGGCCTGCCGCTACAGACTGCAGCCAATCAGAAGCGGCTCAGGCTGAAGCCGGATCCCGAAGGACCGTTCAACTCCGTCCCGGACTACGCGTGCAATCGCGAGGATATCCTCGGCGCTGGCGCCGCCGCGATTGGTAATCGCCAACGTGTGTTTGGTCGAAAGCGAGGCGCGGCCGCCCGCCACCTCGTAGCCGCTGAGGGGACCGTTTGACGTTCCCGAAAGCCCAAAGCCCTTCGAAAAGCCCGCGTGGTCAATCAGCCAGGCAGCACTTAGCTTGGCCTTGTCCTCGGCCGGCCAGCGTGGCGCATCAGCCGGCAGCTTCGCCGCCGTGTCCATGTCGACGATGGGGTTCGTGAAGAACGAGCCCGTGCTGAACGTATCCCGGTCGGCTAAATCGTGGACCATGCCCTTGGAGGCGCGGAGCCGGAGTACCTCACGGCGAACGTCGGCCGCCTTGGCCACGCCTCCGACGTCGACACCGAGCACGCGTGCCAGCTCGGCGTAACGGACCGGAAGGCTCTGACGGCTGGGGGCCAGGCGGAACTCGACTTCCAGTACCACGAAGCGTGGAGATCCGTTGGACGTGCTTTGTTTCAGGACCGAGTCCCGATAGCCGAAGGTGAGGTCGCGGTTTGCGAATTCCCGGACGGACCCGGTCTTACGATCCCAGGTTCGCACCCGGACGATGGTCTGCGAAACATCGGATCCGTAAGCGCCGACGTTCTGAACGGGCGTTGCCCCGGTCAGTCCGGGAATGCCGGAGAGGGCCTCCAGCCCGGCCCACCCGTTGTCGACTGTCAGCGCCACCAGCTCGTCCCATGGGTGGCCCGCCTGCACCGTCAGTCCGACGGCGCCGTCATCCTCGCGGACGCTGTAGCCGCGGTTGGCGATGGCCACCACGGTGCCGGGGTAACCGTCGTCGGAAATCACGAGGTTGGACCCGCCGCCAATGACGAGCAGGTGGTCTCCGGACTCGTCGGCGGCACGGACAGCCTCGATGACCTCGGACTCGGAGCCTGCGTCAATGAATTGCCGGGCGGGACCGCCCACACCGACCGTCGTCAGCGGCGCAAGAATCGTTTCAGTCACGGTGCGGGCCTCCCACCCGCTGTGGGCGCGGTGCGGTTTACCAAATCTTGACGACCGCCTGGGCTTTGACCAGCACCTTCACGCCTGCAGCGGTTACGGTGAGGTCGACCCGCGCCGTGCCGTTGTCCTGGTCGATGGCCCCGATGGCGCCGCTGACGTCGATTGTGGCGCCGGGTCCGTCGAGATCTTCCACGAGGACCGGCTTCGTGAAGCGCGTCTGGTAGTCGACGACGGCGGCGGGGTTGCCGATCCAGTCCGTCACCAGCTGCACCGCGGCACCCATGGTGAACATGCCGTGCGCGATGACGCCGGGGAGGCCTACCTGCTCGGCGAAGCGTCCGTTCCAGTGGATCGGGTTGAAGTCGCCGGACGCTCCCGCGTACCTGACCAGGTCCGCGCGGGAAACCTCAATGCTCCGTGAGCCAATGTCCTGTCCAACAGTCAGTTCGTTCAGTTCAACGCTCACTGGCCTTCCCCTCTCACCAGGATCGACGACGTGGTGGTGGCCGTTTTCTCGCCGGCGACGGTGCTGATTTCCGCCCGGGTGGTGATCATGGCGCCGCCGCCCATCGCTCGCACCTGGTCAACGTGCAACTCGGCCACCAGTTCGTCGCCGGCGACGATCGGCCGGTGGTGCACGAACCGCTGGTCAGCATGGACCACACGGGAGAAATCGATCCCGGAATCCGGGTCCTCGATCAGCCGGGCGTCCGCACGCTGGGCCACGATGATAGCGAAGGTGGGCGGAGCCACCAGGTCGACATAGCCCAGTTCCTGCGCGGCTTCGACGTTGAAGTGCGCTGGATGCGTGGCCTTGACCGCCGATGCGAACTCCCGGATCTTCTCGCGGCCCACGGTATAGGCGGGGCCGGCCGGGTAGGTGCGGCCGGCGAGGTCGGGGTTGACCCCGGCATGTTCGGACATGGATCTCCTTCAGATGGAGTGGATGGGACTATCGACGCTTCGCTGGCCGTGTGCCCCGCGGGTGGGCGGCTGCCTGCCGGGCCCGGGCGTCGCGGAACCGGACCAGCAGCCCGACCAGGTGGGTCAGCAAACCCGTGATGATGGCGGCCAGTGCAGCCCAGACCAGCCATTGGATGCTCGCCGACGCGGCGATGACAGACAGGAGGATCCCGACGCCGATCAGCACCATGGCAGAGATGACCAGCTTGCGGTACAGCGGCGAGCCAAGGTCCCAAGGATTCATACCTCAAGGTTACCGGCCACGCCCCCTGCCAGCCGAACCGCGGAGCCGTGCGGGACTGCGGGCTCCGGGCAACGCCTGCCGATCGCCTAGAACAGCTGTTCCTGGATGACGGGCTGCTCCGAGGCGAAGTCGCCGACGGCGATCCGGCGGCCCTTCACCCCGCCCAGGTCCACCAAGAAGAGCGGGCCGCCATCCTGCAGCCGCGCGGCCGCGACGCTGCCCAGGAGGCCCTCCACGATGAACCCGTGGTCGCCCGAGGCAAAGCTGCCCGGATAGCCCCTCTTGATGCCCTCCTCCAGCACCGGTGCCGCCAGCTCCGGGACCTGCCATTGTTCGTCGACGACGTCGAAGCCTTCCAGTTGAACGGCAGGCAGCAGTTCGCGCACAGTGGCAGCATGGCCGGAGTTGAGCCGGTCCACCTCGGGCAGGGGCAGCGGCGCCAGCAGCCCGGTGAACTTGGCGGCGCTGCGCACGGCTTGCGTCAGGGCGGTGTTTCCCGAGACCGCGTCCTCGAGTACCCGCACCACCCGTCCGTCGCACGCCCGGGCGACGTAACGGGCGGCCACCGCGCCTTGTTCGGCCAGCCGCAACGCTTTCCGCACGTGGGCCGCCGTGCCCACCTTGCTGGCACCGTTGGCAAACGTCGCCACGTACAGCCAATGGGGTTGGGCGAGGTAAGCCAGCAGCCCCTCGGGGGCCCGGCCGCTGCGGTGGCTGTCATGCATGAAGCGCAGGTCGTCATTGAGGAAGCAGTTCACACATTGGTGACCCCGCTCCGCCGGAGCCTGCAGCCGGCACGGCACATGCGTGCGCTCCGCGGCGGAAAGTACCCGGTGGCTGCCCAGACAGTAGCGTTGGGGGTCCATCACGCGGAAGCCCAGCCTCGACCCCTGCGTCACGGGCAGGTCTTTCGGCGTACCGTCCGGAGTTGCCAGGCGCAGCCGGGGGCCCGCGGGGGTCCAGGCGATGCCGTGGGCGAGATACAGGGCGGGCATGGCGTCCACTCTAGTAAACGACGTGAGAGTTCCCCTGACCCCGCCGGCTGCGGTCGCGGGGCCGGCCTTGGGGGTCAGCGGGAGCGTTTAACAGCCGAGGGGCCCGGCCGGAACCAAAGTTCCGATCGGGCCCCTCAGGGTCTTGGTAGCGGTGCCCGGACTCGATCCGGGGACCTCACGATTATGAGTCGTGCGCTCTAACCAGCTGAGCTACACCGCCACGAATGGGAGCGCCCGCGCTGCGTCTCGCGACGCAGACGCGGGCTTTGCCATTCCGAGCCCCCCACCGGAATCGATCCGGTGACCTCGTTCTTACCAAGAACGCGCTCTACCACTGAGCTAGGGGGGCAACGGAGAAATACATTACCAGCAATTCGCCCCTGAAAGAAATCGGAATCGTGCCCCGTGGTGAAGGCCACACGTCCGACGGCGGTCTCCTCCGCGGACAGCCCCGGGCGGCCTGTCCCCGGTGGCGTTTCGGGCGCATGAACTGCAGTCAAGATCACAGCGAGGCGGCCAGCGGACGCGGACGAAAGGGTACTCTGGCGTCATTCGAAAGGACTCCACATGCAGGTTTCCCAGCCATGGGGCCGGGACGACATCGCCTCCCGGCTGCGCGCGGCAGGCTGCGTCTTCGCCGAGGAAGAGGCCGACCTGCTGCTCGCCGAGGGCGGTCCCCCGGAAGAAATTTCCGCCAAGGTGGAACAGCGGGCAGCCGGGACTCCCCTGGAACAAGTCCTGGGCTGGGCCGGGTTCTGTGGCCTGCGCATTCGCGTTTCCCCCGGGGTTTTCGTCCCCCGGCGGAGGACCGAGTTCCTGGTCCGGCAGGCCGCGGCCTTGGCCCCTGTGCCCACCGCCGTCGTCGTCGATTTGTGCTGTGGTTCGGGGGCCGTGGCGGCGGCACTGGCCGCACTGCTCAGGCCCAGCGAACTGCACGCCGCAGATGTGGATCCGGCGGCGGTGGCGTGCGCGCGCGCGAACC
>NZ_JBNHGF010000110.1:0-7632 GCF_059091005.1 Arthrobacter sp. Y3223164 | reverse complement strand
CATGCTCGTCCCCCAACGCCCCGCCCGGCCCGGTCCCAGCGGACCTCTCATGCCGGCACCGCCTTCGCATCCCGCTCCGGAACGTCCGGCCCGGGAGCACGGCAGAGGGCCCCGACCGGCGGCCGGGACCCTCTGCAGTGCTACCCGTGGTGCTGGATCAGCCTTACAGCTGGCCGAACTCCTCGCGCTTCGGCTGCGGTACGTTGGTGTCGTCGTACTCGTAGATGCCGATGTAGGCCTCGGTCGGATCACCGTTCTCGTCGAACGAGATCGGGCCGGAGATGCCGTCGTAATCGATGTCCTTGCCGTCGCGCAGCAGCGTGACACAGCCGGCGAAGTCGAAGCACTTTTCGCCGTCCGCGGACACGCCCTGCATTTCCTTGGCGATGTCCTCGCCCTTGGTGCTTCCGGCAGCCTCGGCTGCCAGGGCCACCAGGTTCACCGCATCGTAGGACTCACCTGCGTAGGAGTAGGAATTGAGGTTGTCGTCCATTTTCGCCAGCGCCGCCTGGAAATCTTCCTTGGCGAACGTTCCGGGGATCGTGCCCTGGGCTCCGGCCATGGCACCCGGATCGAGGTCCGCGCTCAGGTCCGAGGTGTTGCCGTCCACCAGGAACATCTGGTCGGGGGTGACTCCCTTGGACAGCAGCAGCGGTGCGATCGACTTGATCTGGTCGAAGGTGATCAGCGCGATCGCGTCGGGCTTGGCGTTGACCACGGCGTCCACCTGCGAGCTGAACTGGGAGTCACCCTCGTTGAACATCTCGGTGGCCACAACCTGGCCGCCGGCGCCTTCAAACGCCTGCTTGACGTTCTCCGCCAGGCCGGTGCCATAGGCGTCGTTCAGCACGATCATGCCCAGCGTCTGGGCGCCGCAGGACACCATGTAGCTGCCCAGCGTGCGGCCCTGCAGCACATCCGACGGCGCGGTGCGCCAGTAGAGGTTGTTGTCGTCCCAGGTGGTGAAATCCGGCGAGGTGTTCGCAGGGGAAATCTGCACCACCCCTGCGCCCGTAATCTGGTTGATCACGGTCTTGGATACGCCCGAGGACGCTGCGCCAACGACGGCGCTGACATCCTCGCTCAGCAGTTCGGTCACGGACTGGGTAGCGATGTCGGTGGTGGTATCGCCGGAGTCTCGCTGGATGGTTTCCACGTCCTTGCCCAGTACGCCGCCGGCCTCGTTGATCCGCTCAACGGCCAGCTCGACGCCCGCAACTTCCGGCGGGCCCAGGAAGGCCAGCGAGCCGGTGGCGGGCAGCAGCGTGCCGATTTTCAGCGGGGTATCAGTGGAGCCCTTCGTCTCGGGAACGGCGGAGGGGTCACCCGTCGCGCCTGCCGTGGGACCCCCGCCCTCCCCCGCGTCGGGACACACCAAACCGGATGCCCCCGCCGGTGCCGATGTGCCGGCTCCCCCGCCGGTCTCCGAAGGCGTTGACGTGCCCCCGCCGCAAGCCGAGGCAAACAAAGCGATCCCCAAACCGAGCGCGGCCACCCTTCCCGCGCGTGCGGAGTTGCCGCCGGTGCCGAAAAGCACTGCATTGCGTGTTGCAGTCATGTATGTTTTCTCCTCGATCGAAAGGTCCGCGAACCTTTGATGCGATCACCAGGTATTCCTGATTACAGAGAAAACTAGTCCAATTCGTTGTTGAAAATAAGCGTTTTGGGTTACATCCTTGTAACGCTCGTCACACTTAATCCGTACCCCCGGTGGGACTCGAACCCACACTGGACCGATTTTAAGTCGGTTGTCTCTGCCATTGGACTACGGGGGCCAGCACTCCGGCACCTACCTAGGGTACTTGATGGGCCCGCGCCGGTTCACAATCGCCCGAAGGGTTCGGCGTAGCGGAAAACACCCGCCGGCACCGGCCGGCCGGCCAGCGGGAGGGCCATGAAGTTGGCGTCCCACGACGGATCCGGGGCACCGATGCCCAGTTCGCTGGCTGGCCGATAACCAAACCGCGGATAGTAGCCGGTGCTTCCCAGCAGCACGATCACGCTCTCCCCGGCCGCCTCGGCGCGATGCCGCGTTTCCTGCAGCAGGGCCGCCCCGATCCCTGCACGCTGATGGTTCGGCTCCACGGCAAGGGGCCCCAACCCCAGCGCGGGCTCATCGCCGATCCAGCCGCGGGTGCTGATGACATGGCCAATGACGGCGCCCCCTTCTTCGGCGACGAGCGAAAACTCCGGCAGGAAGCCGTCGCAGCCGTACAACTCGGCCAGCAGCCGGGCTTCCACCGGTTCATCGCCGTCGTCGGTGGCGAAGGCGCGTGACACTAGCCGGAGCACGGCCGACCGGTCGTCCCGCTGTTCCGTCCTGATCCTCACCGCAGCATTCTATGCGGCCCCCCCCACCGGGATCTCGTTAAATGCAGTAAAGCCCGGGCACCGCCACAGCGGTACCCGGGCCTGATGCCGGTGCGCCTAGCGGCCGGTGGAGGCGAGCTCCTTGTCCGCCCCGGTGCCCTTGGCATCCCCTGCCGGCTTGGGGGCCTCGGCGGCCTGCGGGCGCGGCTTGGGGGAAGCCGCCTCGCGGAACTGGCGGTACGGGGTCTGCAGGTCGGCAAGGCGCGTGGTGTCGCGGCCCAGGAAGATTGTCCAGAACCAGTTCGAGATCACGCGGATCTTGCGCTCCACCGTCGGCATGGCCATCCCGTGGTAGCCGCGGTGAGCCATCCATGCCGGCCAGCCCTTGAGCTTGATGCCCATAATCTTGGCGACGCCCTTGTTCAGGCCGAAGCCGGCGACTGCGCCCAGATTCTTGTGCTTGTACTCGGTGACGGTGCCCACGCCCCAGCGGGCGGCGTAGATGTTCTTGGCGAGACGCTTCGCCTGGCGGATGGCGTGCTGGGCGTTGGGAACGCAGAACCCTCCCACGCCGCCGCCGGTCAGGTCCGGCACGGCGGCGACGTCGCCGGCGGTCCAGGCTCCCTCGATCGGGCCGTTCTCGTCGATGATCTGGAGCGTGGCGTCGGCCTTGATCCGGCCGCGCTCGTCCTGCGGGAAGCCGAAGTTGCGCGCCACCGGGTTCGCCTGCACTCCGGCGGTCCACAGCAGGGTATCGGCCTCGAAGGTTTCGGCGGGAGTCTTGTCCGGCATGTTGATCAGCTCCAGCACGCCGCCTTCTGCCTTGGCCAGCGAGGTGTTGAGCATGACCTCGATGCCGCGCGAGCGCATGTGCTCCACGACCCATTCGGCCTGGTCTTCGGTAACCTCGGGCATGATCCGGCCCATTGCCTCGACCAGGACGAAGCGCAGGTCTTCCTGGCGCAGCCGCCCGTTCTTCTTGACGGCGGCGCGGGCCAGGTCCTCGATCTCGGTCATGGCTTCAATGCCGGCGAAGCCTCCGCCGACGCCGACGAAGGTCAGCGCGCGGGTCCGCTCCGGCCCCTCCGGGAGCAACGAACCGGTTTCGATCCGCTCGAGGACCTTGTTGCGCAGTTCCACGGCTTCTTCCACCGTCTTCAGGCCGATGCCGGCTTCGGCCAGTCCCGGGATCGGGAAGGTGCGGGTAATGGCACCGGCGGCAACGACGACGTCGCGGTAGTCCAGCTCGAAGGCCTCGCCGGCGGCGGGGGTGATCACGGCCTTCTTCGCGGCATGGTCGATCGACGTCACCTTGCCGGTGATGAGTTCGGTGTCCCGCAGGTGCTGCCGGTGGTTGACCACCACATGGCGGGCTTCGATGCTGCCGGAGGCGACCTCGGGCAGGAACGGCTGGTAGGTCATGTACGGCAGCGGGTCCACCAGGGTAACGATGCCGCCGTGCCGCTTGACCTTCTTCTGGAGGTTCAGCGCGACGTAAAGACCAACGTAACCGCCGCCGACCACCAGGACGCGCGGACGATCGGACAGAGCAGGAGTGAGTGCCATGCCCTCAGTATAGTCGCTTTTGTGAAACTTTTCACGAAGTACGGACGGCGGGCATAACAGCCCTGGGGCCAGGCAGAATCAGCTCTTGGCCGGTTTCCGGATCTCTTCCCGGATCGGCGGGATGAAGTCCGTGTTTGCTTCCTCGACCGCCGACGTGCCCTGCCGCACGGCCTTGCGCGTGCGCAGGGTCTGGACGGCGCCCAATATTAGGACGGCGGCGATCAGTCCGCCGAACGAAAACACGAGGACGGCCGGCAGCACCGAGTCTTCGCTGTTCGGGGGAACCGCCACGGGCGAAGTGGGTTCCGGAATATCCGGCGCCTCGGCCTTGGACTGCACCGGAGCCTCCGACTGGGGGGCGGCGGCTTCACCGCGGCGGTGCACCGTAATCCAATGCGCGATGGAGCCGAGCGGGTTGCCGGCGACCTCCGGCACGTCCGCGTTCAGGGCTGCCTCCGCGTCGAGTACGCCGTAGCCGTAGATCGGATCATGGCCCGGAACACCTGCGTCCTTGGCCGTGCTGACGATGCGGTTGATCACCTGGGCCGCGCTCATGTCCGGGTATTTGGAGCGGATCAGTGCGGCCACACCCGAGACCAGCGGCGTGGCACCGGAGGTGCCGGACCAGTCGGCATAGAGGCCGCCGGGCAGTCCGCCGACCAGGTTTTCGGCCGGTGCCGCAACACCGATGACGATGCTCTGGGCCGAGGCCTCCTGGCTCGCCTCGCCGTCGCGGTTCAATCCCGCCACGGTCAGCACGCCGGGGATGGTAGCAGGGGCGCCGGACTGTTCCGTGCCGCCCGCGCGGTTGCCCGCGGCGGCGACGACCACCACGTCATGCTGTTCGGCGTAGAGGAACGCCGCGTCCCAGCTCTCCGGCCAGGAGGTGCTGGAGCTGGTCAGTGACATGTTGATGACCTGCGCGCCATTGTCCACGGCCCAGCGGACGGCCGCCGGAATCTGCTCGTCGACGCCGATGCCCGAGGGGTTGGGCGTGCCGAGCCAGGTAGACGCCGTCAGGATCTGTGCCTTCGGTGCCACCCCGATCACGCCGTCCGTGCCGGCGCCGATCCCCTCGTCCTTGTGCTTGGACTTGGACTTGGACTCTTTGTCGTTCTTCTTTTTGGCGTCCTTCTTGTCTTTCTCCGGTGCATGGCCGCGTCCGGCCAGCAGGGTGGCAACCAAGGTGCCGTGCTCCGGCGTTTGCCCGATGCCCCGCTGGCCATCGGGATCACCGGAACCGGATACGTCGGTACCGCCCACCACGGCACCCTTGAGGTCCGGGTGCGTCGCGTCAACGCCGCTGTCGATCACTGCTACCTTGACGCCTTCGCCCTGCGATTCGTCCCAGGCGGCGCGAATCCCATAGGCGTCCAGCCAGTATTCCTTGTCGCGGGTGTCGTCCGCCTGGGCCGGGCCGGCAAGCACCAACGAGGCGAGCACCGCGATCGCCGTTCCCAGCGAGAAGGCCTTCGACGCGGCCGCGCGTCTGGCCGGCCATTCACTGTCGCGCTGGCGCATGGATGTCCCTTCGTTGGCAAAGCGGTTTGGTCCCCGGAACCCGGGAAGCTCAGTGCGGCAGCCGGGTGGCCGCACTCAGGGCGATTCCGTCAAGAATATCGTGTTCGCTGGCTGTCGCACCGTCCACGCGGCCGCCGGTCAGTGCGGCCAGCCGTCGGGAAACGGTCCGCCAGATGAGCGCGCCGGCGCCGATGACATCGACCCGTCCAGGATGCATGTAGGGCAACGCGGCCCGCTGTTGCCGCGTCATCTTCAGGAGGGAGGTGCACGCAGCATCCAGCCGGGCACCGTCCAGATGCGCCCCGTGGATGCTTTCCGGACGATACTCGGCCAGCTGCAAGGCGTGGGCGGTGACCGTGGTGACGGACCCCGCCACTCCGACCAAGCGGTCGACGTCGGCCAGCGGCACCTCGTCGAGCACGTGCGCCAGGTGTTCTTCGGCGCCCGCCACGGCGTGGGCGATCTCGGCGGCGGTTGGCGGATCCGAGAGCAGGTGCCGCTCGGTAAAGCGGACGCACCCCATGTCGGTGCTGAGCGCGGCCAGCACCCCGTCGGCGGTTCCCAGCACGAACTCGGTGCTGCCGCCGCCCAGGTCCACCACCAGCACCTTCTCCCCCGGTTGCGGTGCCAGGACGTTGGCGGCGCCCGTGAAGGACAGCTCAGCCTCTTCCCGGCCACTGATCACTTCTGGTTCCACGCCGAGGCGCTGGCGGATGCCGTCGACGAAGACCTGGCGGTTGGCGGCGTCGCGGGTGGCGGAGGTGGCGACAAAGCGCAGGGTTTCGGCACCGTGGCTGCGCAGCTGGCCGGCATAGTCCTCCGCCGCCGCGAAGGTCCGCTCCAACGCTTCCGGCGCGAGCGCCCCGGTGGCGTCGACGCCCTGCCCCAGCCGCACGACTCTCATCTCGCGGACCACGTCGGTGAGCCCGCCGTCCTGGACATCGGCGATCAGCAGGCGGATCGAGTTGGTTCCGCAATCGATCGCTCCGACGCGTGCCACTAGGACTCGCCTCCGTCTGCCTGGCCGGACGTGGGGCCATCGACGGTGCCGCCGTCGTCGTCCGCCGCCTCCCTGCCGCCGGCTCGCCGGGCCTTCTTCGCGGCCAGCTCTTCGGCCGTCAGTCCCTGCGTCCGGGTGTGCCGGCTTAGATCCCGGGCCGGAGCGATGCCGTCCACATCCCAGGCTCCGGGGCAGTAGCAGCGGTCCGCGGTCCACCATTCCGCGATACGTTCGATCGCTTCGTCGCCCAGCGGATTTACGCCGGGACCTGCGGCCAGCGAATGACCCACCAGGACGTGCAGGCATTTGACCCGCGTGGGCATGCCGCCGGCGGAGACACCCGCGATTTCGGGCACGTCGCCGATGCCGGCCCGGCTGCCGACCTCGTCGCGGGCCGCCAGGTACTCCTCGTGCGCGCGGTGGTAGGCCGCGGCCAATTCCGGATCCTGCTCCAGCCGTTCGGTCATCTCCGTCATGACCCCTGCGGCCTCCAGCCGGGATACCGCCGACGTGATGACCGGGTGGGTCAGGTAGTACGTGGTCGGGAAAGGGATTCCGTTCCCTAGCCGCGGCGCCGTCGTGGCGACCAGCGGGTTTCCGCAGACGCATCGTGCGCCGATCTCCACGACGTCGCGCACGGGCCTGCCGAGCTGGCGGCTCAGGGTGTCGAGATCGTCGGGGGTGGGGGTGCGCTGAGCGTCGTTCATGGCTCAGTCCTTTCCTGGCGCTGCGGCCCGTGGGGCAGGGCCGTGTGATTCGGCAGGCTCTGCCGGGAGGTCAGTCTGCTGCGGGCGAGTCTGTGGCCGCGCGGGTCACCGAGTTCCACAGGGCGTCGACCCACGGCAGGTCCTCGGGTGCGGTGGCGGAGGCATGTTTGTTGGACTCGCGCAGTCCCTCCGCGCCGGTGACCATGTACCGCTTCTCCCCCGGCATTACATAGAATATGCGATCCCGGGCCTGCTGCTTGATGTAGGCGGGATCGTCCCAGCGGGCCAGTTCCTTGGTCAACTGTTCATTGGAGTCTTTCTTGGCGGCGATGTCCGCCTGCAGCGCGGAGAGTTCCGCCCGCTGTTCAATGAAGATCCGCACCGACGGGGCCAGCAGCACGGTGATTGATACCAGCACCAGGGCCAGCGCCAGCAGGCGCCCGGAGAACGCTTTCGCCGGGACCGGCACGGCGTCGGCCGGGGTTTCCCTGGCCGGTGGCCGGGGCTTTTGGCCGGCAGCCGGTGCGG
>NZ_JBNHGF010000109.1:0-7691 GCF_059091005.1 Arthrobacter sp. Y3223164 | reverse complement strand
CGCCCGCCGCGGCGGCCGGCGCCGCGACGATGGTCCGTCGGGACACCCAAGAGTTGGAGCGTGAACTCCGCCAGGACCTCGCGGCCGGAGCCGTCTTCGATGGTGCCCCCGGCGATGGCGGGTCGGCAGGCCTGGCCGCCCCGCCCAGTGCCGTGGGGGAGAGGAATGGTTCCGGGCCCGCTGCCAGGTTGGACGGCATCCGCCGCGAGATGGATCAGGCGGTGCGGATGCAGCTGGTCACCGCGGAGCAGGCAGAGCGGTTCGTCGGGCAGATGGAGGAGCGGATCTCCCGGGGTTTGTAGACCCCGCGGAGCCCGATTCGATTCTTGGGCCGATCTTTGTGTAAAGTTGTCTTGCTTCCTCACGGGGAAGCGGTCTTCTTCTGAAGAAGGCGTTCGGCAGATTACCCGAGCGGCCAAAGGGGGCTGACTGTAAATCAGCTGGCATTGCCTACGGGGGTTCGAATCCCTCATCTGCCACCGAACGGGAAACCCCGTCCGACCACGTGAATCACTGGTCGGACGGGGTTTTTCCGTACCTGCCGCCCATGCCGGCCGCCGCTGGTGCACTCCCCGGCACGGGGTCGGGGCCGGCGTCGATAGACTTGACCGCGGATTTGACCGGCGGCGACCAGCTGCCACGACGAGGAGTTCTCTTTGCGACAATTCACCGCCCGCTTCGCGACGCCGGAGGAAATCGAGGCATGGGACAGCCATGTCACGGCCAATCCCAACGGCGGCAACATGCTCCAGGCCAAGGCCTACGCCCAGGTCAAGGCGGACCACGGGTGGAAGCCGCTGTACTTGGCGTATGAGACCCAGGACTACACCAGCTACAACCTGGTGCTGGAAAAGCACGTTCCGCTGCTGGGCAACTACTGGTACATGATCAAGGGCCCCGACGTCGCCTCGCCCGAGGACCTGCCGGGCATCTTCGAGGCCAACCGCAACTTCTGCCGGGAGCAGGCGCGCGGCGTCTTCGCGATCCGGATCGAGCCGGATGTCGAGGCCACGGACGAAACCCGCGCGCTTCTAGCGCGCGAGGGCCTGGTCAAGATGCCCGACCTGCAGCCGAACGACCACACCGCAATCGTCGACATCTCCCCGGAGCCGGACGTCGTCCTCAAGAGCTTCTCGTCCCGCGGGCGCAATGCCGTGCGCCGCGCCATCCGAGAGGGCGCCGAAGTGGTCACGGCCGAACCGACGGAAGAGAACTTCCGGGCGATGTTCAACCTGATGGGACAGGTGCAGCAGGGCCAGAAGAACGTGCAGGTCCGCTCTTTCGAGTACTTCAAGGCGTTCTGGGGCAACTTCATTGCCGCCGGGCAGGGCCGGCTGCTGTTCACGTACGAAGACGGCAAGCCGTCGGTGGGCGCGTTCGTGGTCAACTACGGACGCAAGGGCACCTACAAAGACGGCGGATCGCTGCCGCGCCGCAAGCAGTACGGCGACTCCCACCTGATCCAGTGGACGGCCATGAACCAGCTCAGGGAGCTGGGCATCACCAGTTACGACCTGTGCGGGACTCCGCCGTCGTCCGAACTGAAGAACCCCGAACATGAGTACTACGGCCTGGGCCTGTTCAAGACCAGCTTCACCAAGACCATCACCGACTTCGTCGGCTGCTATGACCAGGTGATCTCCCCGTTGAAGTACAAACTGTGGTCCGCTGCCGGGGAAAAGATCGCCCGCGGGCTCTACGTGCGCCGCCGAAACCAGCCCTTCTACTGAGCGGCGCCGCCGGCCCCAGCGCAGGCACCTCGCAACAGCGCGCCCAGCCCTGTAGCCGCCCGGACAGCGAGTGTTCAGGCCGCTTCGGCCAGCGGCAGCGGATGGATGTCCCAGAGGAAGCAGTACGTTTTCGGCCCGGAATGGTGCATCACGTTGTAGTACAGCCACTGCCAGGCAGTGGCGCCGTTATGGTCTGCCGGAGCAGGCGGACAGTCGGCTGGCGTGTACCACCGCCCTTCGCTCCAGATGCAGTGCAGGTCGCCCACGTAGGTGGCCGCCGGTCCGGCGCCGGGCCTGCCGTGCGGCAGCCCGATCCTGCCCTTCAGCGCGGCGCCCTCACCCACGGCGTACAGCTCGTTCCGTGACGGGTCGTGGGCAAACGGCAGGTGCTCCTCCAACTCGTCCATCACGGCGAGGCTCTTGGAAATGGCGGCGTCGAGTTCCAGTCCGTCGGTGACAATCAAGACGGTGAAGCGGTTCATGTCGAATCCTCCGGTCGCGGTTTCTGGTGGAATCGACCTTAGGGATTCGGCCACGGCGGCCGGTAGCCTCGGCGGGGGATTGTGGATAACGGCCGGGGCGCCGGCTCATGCGCTGAGCGAACAGGGGGCGACAGGCCGCAACCCCGCGCGTTAGCGTGGAGGTATGGCAACCATCGATATCACCGAGGCCCAGTTCCCGCAGACCATCGAAGAGAACGACATTGTGTTCGTTGACTTCTGGGCCGACTGGTGCGGCCCGTGCAAGCAGTTTGCCCCCGTCTACGATGCCGCGTCCAAGGAACACGGCGACATCGTCTTCGCCAAGGTGGACACCGAAGCCGAGCAGGGCCTGGCCGCCGCGGCCGGCATCACCTCGATTCCGACCCTCATGGCCTTCCGCGAAAAGGTGCTGGTGTTCTCCCAGCCCGGCGCCCTGAACTCCAGCCAGTTCGGGCAGTTGGTGGACGCGGTCAAGGGACTGGACATGCAGGAAGTCCACGCCCAGGTGGCCGCCCAGCAGCAGGCGGCGCAGGAGGCCCAGGCCTCCGAATAGCTACAACGGTCAGGACTCCAGAGGGGGCGGGGCGCATGCCCTGCTCCCTCTGGGTTTAAGGCGCGGGGTAGTTTTCCGGCGTTGGTGCGGCGTCAGAGCCGCGTTAGTGCCGGCGGTGGTCCTGCGGCGCCAGCCGCGGCCCGAAGGCGGGCTTGCGGAAACCGCTCAGCACCAGCATCCGCACCACCCGCTGGCGGTGGCCCCGCCACGGTTCCAGGAGCTCGAGCATGCCGGCGTCGTCCGTCTTGCGTCCGGTGAGGGCGTAGCCGACGAACGCCGCCAGATGGAAGTCGCCCACCGACACCGAGTCCGGATCCCCGTGCGTGCGCTGCGCGGTCTCGGCCGCGGTCCACGGTCCGATCCCCGGGACGGTGCACAGCTTGCGGGCCAGTTCTTCGCCGGCCGGCAGCGACGCCAGCCGTTCCAGGGCGCCGGCCGAGGAACAAACCCGCATGATGGTGCCCGAGCGCTTCGAGTCCACCCCCGCCCGGTGCCAGTCCCAGGACGGGATGCGCCGCCACCCCTGCGCCGTCGGCGGGACCATGAGCCCGCTCGGTGCGGGCCCCGGCGCCGGAGACCCGTGGCGGCGGACGAGGTATTTGTAGGAGTAGCGTGCCTCGATGGTCGTGATCTTCTGCTCCAGGATCACCGGCACGAGCGCATCGATCATCCGCCCGGTCGCCGGCAGCCGCAGCCCGGGGTGCCGCCGGCGGGGCTCACGCACCAGCCGGGGCAGGCCGGTATGGAAATCCGGGGTGTCGAACCCCGACCAGTCATCGTCCGCCCCCAGCAGCGCGGGGAGCCCGGCCAGCGCTTCCTCGGCACCCGGCCCCCAGGCCCGTCCCATGACGACGGCGGTGCCCCGGCTGCCGTCGTGCCCTCCCGGACCGCGGGTGAGGCGCAGGGTTGCCGCGCCGGAGGAGGTATTCAGCGTCAGCCAGGCACCGGCGTCGTCAATCCGGGCGGTGGGATCCTGCGTGCCGCGGGACAGGATGGACAGCGTTCCGCGCAGGTCATACGGCTCCGGAAACTCCACCAGTGCGGTGAGCCCGGTGCCGGGCGCGGTGGCGGTGGACAGCATGGATTAATCGTCCCACGCGCTCCGGACCGTTCTTTCACCCGGGCCTGTTCGGGCAAGACCCTTTTCGGGCAAGCAGCCGCGCAGGCGCGGCACACGGCGGCGGCAGGCGGGCCCCGGGCATGAACCCGTCTTACGCCGGATGTGCCCCCGGATACGCTGGCGGGTAGATTTGGGCCCATGAAATATGCCAATTCTGTTCTGGACCTGATCGGCAACACCCCGTTGGTCAAGCTGAACAAAGTGACCGAAGGTCTTGCCGCCACCGTCCTGGCGAAGGTGGAGTATTTCAACCCGGGCGGTTCGATCAAGGACCGCATCGCGGTGAAGATGATCGAAGAAGCCGAAAAGGACGGGCGGCTCAAGCCCGGCGGCACGGTCATCGAACCCACCAGCGGCAACACCGGGGTGGGCCTGGCCCTGGTGGCGCAGCAGAAGGGCTACAAGTCCATCTTCGTGACCCCGGACAAGGTGGGCCTGGAAAAGCGCGACGTGCTCAGGGCCTACGGCGCCGACGTCGTCGTCACCCCGACCTCCGTAGCGCCGGACAGCCCGGAGTCCTACTACGGCGTCTCCGACCGGCTGGTGACCGAGGTCGACGGCGGCTTCAAGCCGGACCAGTTCAACAACCCGGCCGCGCCGGCCAGCCACTACGAGTCCACCGGCCCGGAGATCTGGCGCGACACTGACGGCCGGGTGACCCACGTGGTGATCGGCGCCGGCACCGGCGGAACCATCACGGGAACCGGCCGCTACCTCAAGGAAATTTCCGCCGACCGCGCCGGCGGTCCCGTGAAGATCATCGGCGCCGACCCCGAGGGATCGGTCTACTCGGGTGGCAGCGGACGGCCATACTTCGTCGAGGGCGTCGGCGAGGACATGTGGCCGGACAACTACGACAAGTCGGTTCCGGACGAGGTGCTGGCCGTCAACGACGCCGAGGCCTTCGCGATGACCCGGCGGCTGGCCCAGGAAGAGGGACTGTTGGTCGGCGGTTCCTCCGGCATGGCAGTGGTGGCAGCGCTCAAGGTGGCCGAGGGGCTGGGGCCGGACGACATCGTGGTAGTGATCCTGCCGGACTCCGGACGCGGCTACCTGGGCAAGATCTTCAACGACGACTGGATGAAGTCCTACGGCTTTATCGCCGGCGGAGACGAAGCGACAGTGGGCGAGGTGATGCGGGGCAAGAGCGGCACGCTGCCGGACCTGGTCCACACCCATCCCTACGAGACTGTGCGCGACGTCATCGGGATCATGAACGAGTTCGGCGTCTCGACCCTGCCGGTGCTCTCGCAGGAGCCGCCGGTGGTCATGGGCGAGGTGGTCGGCGCAGTGAACGAACGCGAACTGACGGCCAAGCTGTTCAAGAACGAAGCGAAGCTGACAGACAAGGTCGGCGACCATCTGGGCGCGGCGATGCCGCTGGTCGGGGCGCTGGAACCGGTCTCGGCCGCCCGCGAGAAGCTGCAGGCGGTCGACGGCGTGCTGGTGACGTTGGCCGGTGCCCCGGTGGGCGTGCTGACCCGCCACGACCTGCTGTCCTACCTGACGAGCTGAAGGAGAGAAGAATGAGCGCAGAGAACACCCAGGGCTTCAACACCCGCGCCGTGCATGCCGGCCAGGTGCCGGACGAGGCCACCGGCGCGGTGGTGCCGGCGATCTACCAGTCTTCGACCTACGCGCAGGACGGCATCGGCGGGCTGCGCAACGGCTACGAATACGGCCGCGGCACCAACCCGACCCGCGATTCCCTGCAGGTGCAGCTGGCGGCGGTGGAGGGCGGCAAGCACGCCTTCTCCTTCGCCTCCGGGCTGGCAGCCGAAGATGCGCTGATCCGTGCCCTGCTGTCCCCGGGTGACCACATCGTGCTGGGCAACGACGCCTACGGCGGAACCTACCGGCTCATTGACCGCGTGCTCGGTGCCTGGGGGATCGGCCACACCGTGGTCGATATGTCCGACGAGTCGGCCGTGGCCGCCGCGGTCAACGAGCACAAGGCCCGGTTCCTCTGGGTAGAGACCCCGTCCAACCCGATGATGAAGGTCACCGACATCGCCGCCCTCGCCGAGCTGGCCCACGCCGCCGGCGCGCTGCTGGTCGTGGACAACACCTTCGCCTCTCCGTACCTGCAGAACCCGCTGGCCTTCGGCGCCGACGTCGTGGTGCATTCGACCACCAAGTACATCGGCGGACATTCGGACGTGATCGGCGGGGCCGTGGTGCTCAACGACGACGCGCTCGCCGAGAAGGTCGGTTTTGTGCAGTTCGCGGTGGGGGCCGTCTCCGCGCCGCTGGACGCTTTCCTTACCACCCGCGGGCTGAAGACGCTGGGCGTGCGGATGGACCGGCACTCGGCGAACGCCCAGGCCGTGGCCGAATGGCTGCAGGGCCGGGCCGAAGTCGAGGCGGTCTACTATCCTGGCCTGCCCGACCACCCCGGCCACGAGCTGGCCAAGAAACAGATGCGCGGCTTCGGCGGCATGGTCTCCGTTTCCTTCACGGGCGGCGAGGCGGCGGCCCGCAAGGTGGCCGAGTCCACCGAGGTGTTCACGCTGGCGGAATCGCTGGGCGGCATCGAGTCGCTGGTCAACTACCCTGCGGAGATGACCCATGCCTCGGTGAAGGGCACCGAACTGGCGGTGCCGGAGAACCTGATCCGGCTGTCGGTGGGCATCGAGGACATCGATGACCTGATCGCGGACCTGGAAAAGGCCTTCGGCCAGCTCTAGTCACCCATGGAGGCGGCGGTACCGGCAGGCCGGTCCGCCGCCTCTGGCGCGTCCGGGGCCGGAAGAGAATACTGTGTCCATGGATGCGAACAAGCAGTACCCTCCGGCCAGCGTCGTCGCCGGTCTGCAGTCGCGCAAGGCCCACGAACTGATCGAGTTCCTGACCGGGGCCATGGGATTCATCGAGCATGCACGGTTCGAGGAGCATGGCCTGGTGGTGCACGCCGAGTTGCTCTGGCCCGAGGGCGGGATGGTGATGGTCTCCAGCCACGCGGAGGGGACCCTGTGGGCCCGGGAACCCGGTTCGGCCCAGCTGAACGTCTACACCCGCGACCCGGACGGTGCGTACGAGCGCATGAAGGCGGCCGGGGCGTCGATCATCCGGGACCTGCAGGACACCGACTACGGCGACCGCGGCTTTGGCATCAACGACCCGGACGGAAATCTGTGGGCCATCGGAAAATACCGCGGGCAACCGCTGCCGGCCGACTCGGCCAAGGAACAGGACGTCAGCTACGAGGGCCACGCCTGAGCCAGCACCGGACGCACTTATGATTGCCCCATGAAATCCGGATCCCTGCTGGCCCTCTGCCGGCTGCACGCCTTGAAGCCCGATGCCAGCAAGGTGGGAATCACCGGGATCGACAAGCGCCCGCTCGACGGACGGGTGCCGGTCCACGCGATGGGGCTGCGCGCCGATGTCCAGGCGGATCGCAAAAACCACGGCGGAGAGCTCAAGGCCCTCTACGCCTATGCCCAGGAGGATGCCGACGCGTGGTCGGCCGAGCTCGGGCGCGACATAGCGCCGGGGCTGTTCGGCGAAAACCTGCGGACCACCGGCCTGGACGTCAGCGGAGCGCTGGTGGGGGAGCGGTGGCAGGTTGGCCCCGACGTCGTCGTCGAAGTGACGATGCCGCGGATACCCTGCGCCACCTTTGCCCGCCACATGGGCGAGCCCCGGTGGGCCAAGCGTTTCCTGCACAAGGGGTTGCCCGGCGCCTATCTCAAGGTCATCGCCACCGGGGGGCAGCCTGCACGCTCCCAACCTTGGGGAGAAGGTCAGTCATGACTCTGAACGCCGAAAGCCGCGCGGCCGCCGAGGCAGCGTCGGATCCCTGT
>NZ_JBNHGF010000108.1:0-7712 GCF_059091005.1 Arthrobacter sp. Y3223164 | reverse complement strand
TCGGGTTACCCGAAAGGTCCCGGATGCCGCCGGTCAGCTGCACGGTGTAGGTGCGGTTGGCCAGCAGGTTGGCGGGGTCGAGGGTAGCCGTCCGGGTCGCGTCGTCGTAGCTGACGGTTGCGGTCACTGCCGTGCCGGCCGCGTTGGTGACCCGGAAGGTGGTGCCGTTGACTCCGGTGACCGGTTTGCTGAACGTGGCGGTGATGTTGCTGTTGGTGGCCACGTTGGTGGCGTTCACCGCCGGGGTCCGTTCGGTGATGACCGGCGCGGCTTCGGTGGTGAAGCTCCATGTGGTGGCCGTGATCGGGTTACCCGAAAGGTCCCGGATGCCGCCGGTCAGCTGCACGGTGTAGGTGCGGTTGGCCAGCAGGTTGGCGGGGTCGAGGGTAGCCGTCCGGGTTGCGTCGTCGTAGCTGACGGTTGCGGTCACTGCCGTGCCGGCCGCGTTGGTGACCCGGAAGGTGGTGCCGTTGACTCCGGTGACCGGCTTGCTGAACGTGGCGGTGATGTTGCTGTTGGTGGCCACGTCGGTGGCGTTCGCCGCCGGGGTCAGTTCGGTGATAACCGGTGCGGCCTCGGTGGAGAAGTTCCACGTAGTGGCCGGCAGGGCATTGCCCTGCAGATCCCGGATGCCGCCGGTCAGCTGCACGGTATAGGTGCGGTTGGCCAGCAGGTTGGCGGGGTCGAGGGTAGCCGTCCGGGTCGCGTCGTCGTAGCTGACGGTTGCCGTCACTGCCGTGCCGGCCGCGTTGGTGACCCGGAAGGTGGTGCCGTCGACTCCGGCGACAGGTTCGCTGAAGGTTGCGGTGATGTTGCTGTTGGTGGCCACGTTAGTGGCGTCCGCCTCCGGACTGCGCCCGGTCACCGATGGAGCCGGTCCGGCAGTGGTGAACGACCAACTGGTGGCAGCGAGTGGGTTGCCCGCCGCGTCCCGGATGCCGCTGGTGAGCGCAACGGTGTAGACCGTGTCGATCGCCAGGTCCGCCACCGGGTCAAGCGTCGCCGTTCGGGTCACTGGATCGTAGGTCACTGTGGCGGCGGTCGGTGCCGTTGCTTCCGCGGCCGTCAGCGTGGCCGTTGTCCCGGAGATGCCTTGGACGTCCTCGCTGAAGGTCGCCGTGATGTCGACCCCGACGGCCACGCCGGTTGCCCCGTCAGCAGGAGCGCGGTCCGTCACCGTGGGGCCTTCGGTATCGGTCAGCTCGATGGTCTGGTCGGCAAACCGGAGGCGCTCGACATTGGTGATGGTGTCGGTGCCGTCGTCCCCGCTGCCACGGACGTGCGCCACGGTCGTGACTCCGTCGACGGTGGTGATGTCGTATTCATCGAGCGCGCCGGAGAAGTTGGCGGTGTCGATGTCGGTCGGAGCCGCACTGTTGAGGATTTCCCGCACGATGACGACGTCGCCCGGGTCGATCCGGCCGGCCATAATATCGGCCTGGATGGTCTTCAGGCTGGTGACTGACCGCAGTTCAGCGCCCTGAGCGTCGCGTACGCTGAGCCGCACGTTCAGCCACTTGTCGCCGTCGATGACGTCATCCGCGCCGTTGCCCCAGATCTGGTCGCTCCCGGAGCCGCCGATGATGATGTTGCCGGCGCCGAACTCGGTGGCACCGGCGGGCAGCAGCTCGGCCAGGCCGGCAATCCGCTTGATGCCCTCGGCGTCGAGCGTATTGCTGAGGCCGGGCACCGCCACCTCGTTGTCGGGATCGGCCGGAATCACGTCATCGCCGCGCAAGACGTCGTCCTTGTCCCAGCCGGAGAGGGCCTCGACCAGCAGGAACCGGTCCTTGAGCGCGTTCGGGCCCTCCACGATGATCATGCGCATATCGGAATCGGCTGCCTCGACCGACCGGGCGTGGGTCACCCAGTCGAAGCCGTAGACGCCGTGATTGCGCTCGATCCCGGGACCGGCGACCATGACGTCGTCACCGCCCTCGGCATCGTAGTCGTCCTCGCCGCTGTCGCCGATGAGGACGTCGTGGCCGGGGTTGTTGATGTCGTCGAAGAACGGGGCACCGCTGTCGCCCTGGAGCAGGTCGTTCGCGTTGCCGCCTTCTTGCCAGTCATCGCCGCCGCCGCCGAACACCGTGTCCGGTCCGTCGCCGGCTATCACGAGATCATTGCCCTCGCCGGCGAAGGTCTGGTTGCCGTTGAGTCCGCCGTTGGAGAAGTCGTCTCCGTCGCCGGACATGATCACGTCGAGTCCGGGACCGGCGTCCATCGCGTCGTTGCCCGGCCCGCCCTTGATCACGTCGTCCCCGTGGGAGTCGGTGATCCGATCGTTGCCGGCGCCGCCCAGGAGGGTGTCCGCGCCGTCGTTGCCTTCGATGATGTCACTGCCGCCGTTGCCCCAGACGGTGTCGTTGTCGACGCCGGCCCAGATCCGGTCCGTCCCGTCTGCGCCGTCGGCATCGTCCTTGCCGTTATAGGTCGCCTGGGCGTTGAGGCCCGAGCGGTCCACGCTGTTGATGACGCGGTAGCGGATGGTGCCGTCCGCCATGCGGAGCAGCAGTGCTGACTCGTCGCAGGCCGAGGCGGGATCATCGGCCACATTGTTGCCCGTGGTGCCGGTGATGTTGCCCATCTCGAACTCACAGTCGGCGACGCCGAAGACGTCGGCCTTGAGCGCGGAAGCGTCGGTATTGCGCATCACCAGCTCGGCCATGGAGTTGCCTTCGAGCTGGGCCCGCAGGTTCAGGCCCGAGGTGCGGGACAGGTAGTAGAGACGGTCACCGTCCTGCAGGTCCGTCATCTGGCGTTCGAAGATGTAGTTGAAGGTGGAGCCGAGCAGCCCGCCGAAGAGATTCTGGGCTTCGGCCAGGCCCCCCACCCACAGATCGACCGTGTCCAAACCGGTCCTGGAGGCGCCGCCGTCGTTCTCCCACTCCCCGTTGCTGTTGACGAAATCGTAGGCATCGGCCGGAGTTTCGGCCGCCGGGTCGGGGCTCATGTCGAAGAGTTTCTGCGCCGCCGCGCGCTTGGCCTCGATGCTCGTCGCCCCGGTGATGCTGGGATGCGTGCCGTAAGCGGCCATAAAGTTGACCACCGAATCCGGATGCTTCAGCGCCTGCCCGAAGTCCACCCAGCTGCTGTAGGGCTTCAGGGACGACTCGCTGGTCTTCGCGTAGAGGTCCTTGCGGAAATTGTTCAGCGACGGGACGCCGGTCTCCCGGCCGCGGGCGATGTTGAGCGCGGCCAGGTCCAGGGGCAGCCCGAGCACGCTGTTGCGCAGCGTGTCGGTGACGAACTCGTCGAGCTCTGCGCCCACCTGGTCGGTCATGCCCATCGCGATCGCGCCTGCCGCCTGCTCGGGCGTCATCGTGCTGTCTCCGTTGGCGTAGTAGGCCGGTGGATTCAGGAACGCGTCCAGCAGCGGGAGGCCGATGTCGGCTCCGCTGTTGGTCTTCCGATCCACGGTGTCCGTCAGCATGGAGTGACCGAACCGGTAGGTCGCGTGGGCAAACTCCGCCTCGATCGCCGGGTCGATCGCCGTGTCCGACTGGGTGAAGACGTTGAAGGGATTGATGCCCGGCTGGATCTTTCGAGCGAAGTCCTCGAAGACGATGTGCTGGTACTCCATCTCCGTCACGAACCGTGCGGCCTGGAAGAGGCGCTCCCCGTTCCATTCGCCGTTGGGCAGCTTCCACTCGTTCAGGTCCAGGTTCAGGGACGTCAGCAGTTCTTCCATGTAGGTGACCAGCCGGTTGTGCTCCGAGTGGAAGACCTGGTGGACGGCGGTGAGGCCGATGTTCTCGTTCAGGCGGCCGTCGCCGCCAACGAAGTGCGCGTCGAGCATTTCGTCGTCGTACGTGCCCGGGTCCTGCCGGCCGCTGGTGGGCGTGATGCCGCCGTCCCCGTCGGGTGCCAGGGCCGCGCCCCGCGAGTCGAACGGTGCCGCGAAGTGGGAGATGTCGTCCAGGAACGCGATGCCGATCCGCTGGACATCCGCCGGCGGCGCGACGGGGTTCTCCAGGTTCCCTTCCACGAACTGCTTGTCCTGCGTGATGTACTGCGGCAGCCCGTTGGGGCCGCGCAGGAAGCGCCCGTACTGGTCGGTGGCCAGCATCGGGATGTTCACGACGTCGGCGTCGGAGAGCTTCAGGCCGAGCATGGACTCGGCCTGCGCCTTGATGTCCGCCCAGGTGGCCATGCCGCCGGGTTCGCCTTCGGCCAGTTCGCCGGTCGAGACCGGGTCGCCGTCCTCGTTGAGCTCGTACTCCCGGAGGAAGACGTGATGGGACGGATTCGACGAGTAGGTCTGGCTCTGGTCAACCCACGGAGAGTCCGTGTTCGTGGCGTTCTGGACGTCGTCGTCGGTCCCGAGCTTGCCGTCGGGGCCGGGCTGGTTCTCCGCCCGGTTGAGCAGCATGAAGTTCGTGGGCGAGCCCTCGACGTACAGCGGATCGTCCTTGGCCAGCGGCATCATGACGACGTTGCTGGTCTTCTTGGTGAAGTCGATGCCGTGGTCGAAAAACTGGCCGAAGAGGGCAAAGAAGCCGTTGTAGGGCGGCGAGAGCCCGAAGTCGGTGGTGACATTCGGGATGTCGAGTGTCTCGCCGTCGGGAACACAGTTCAGGGGCAGCCCCTCGTCGTCGCAGGGGACCGCCGTCGGGCCGTCGTTCACCGTCCGGTGCGCCTTGCCGGCCGCGGCGATCGCGGCCGGATTGGTGGAGGTCTGGTCCACGATGACGTTGCTGACGAAGCGCGGGTCCGCGTCCCGGATCATCGGAACGTTGACCGACTTGTACGACTGCCCGCCGGCGGTGGCCCGCCATTCCGGTTCTGCCAGCCGCGGGAAGGGCAGGCTGGCGGCGCCGAAGTGCCCTTGGTTGGGCACCAGGTTGTTGTCGGACCCGTCCACCGTGCGCAGCCCGTAGGGCAGCAGCGGATTGGCTATTTGGTTGGGGCCGGGGCCCAGGAGCGGCTGGCCCGGCACGGGTTTGCCCTCGGCGTCTTCCTTGGTGGCGTGGTTTTCCGCGATCTTGATTTGCTTCAGGATGAATCGCATGTCCCCGGCATTGAGGGTCAAGCCTTGGCCTACCGGCGCTGCCAACGCCGCGGGGGCGAGGGCGGAGGGCAGCACGCCCGCGCCCAGCACCAGCGCGGCGAGCCCGGCCGTAACTTTCCGGGGGAAGGATGGCCTCCCCTTGTCGGCACGTTCGGTGCCCCTCCTCGGTTGTGGATCGGTTGGTGCAGTAAACACGGTGACTCCCCTAGTCGAGTGATGTGTGGCTGGCCACAGCATCCGACGAGGACCTTGGGGAAATCCTTGAAGGCTCTTTCCGTCTACTTCCGGGCAGGAAAAAACCGGCCCCTTGCCCCCGGGCCTCCACGTGGAAGGCCGGGGGACAAGGGGCGGGGCGGCAGGCGGGCGGGGCGGTAGGCCCTCGGGGCGGCAGGCCCTCTAGACGGTCAGCTGCCGCTTCGAGGAGATCACACCCGTGTCGAAGCCGGCCAGGTGCAGGCCGCCGTGGAAGCGGGCGTGCTCGATCTTCACGCAGCGGTCCATCACCACGTTTAAGCCGGCGGCCTCGGCCTGGGCCGCAACCTCCTCGTGCCAGGAGCCCAGTTGCAGCCAGAGCGTCTTGGCGCCGACGGCCAGGGTTTCCTCCAAAACGGTGGGCAGGTCGTCGTGCCTGCGGAAGACATCCACCAGGTCCGGCACCTCGGGCAGGTCCGCCAGCGACTTGTACACCGGCTGACCCAGGATCTCCTTCGCCACCGGGTTCACGAAATACACCTTGTACGGCGAGCTGGACAGCAGGTACGTGGCCACGAAGTAGCTGGCCCGGCTCGGCTTGTCCGAGGCGCCGACGATGGCGATGGATTTGGTGTTGCGTAGGATGTTCAGACGCTCCGCGGCGGACGGGCCGATCCAGGTGCGTTCGGGTGTCGCGGTCACTTGGCGGCTCCTTCTTCGGCTTCGATCAGTTCTTCGACGGACTCGACTACGCGCGTTCCGGGCTCTGTCCGGGGGGAGCGCTCCGCCGGGATCGCGCAGGACTCGCCGGCATAGCTGGGCGAGGCGAACTCGGAGCTGTCGAACGCGGCGTCCTCATGGTCGCGGCTGGGGCCGTGCTCGGCGCCGGCCTGCTGCGAGGCGGCCAGCGCCTGGTCCAGGTCCCAGAGGATATCGTCCACGTCTTCCAGGCCCACGGAGATGCGGATCAGGTCCTCGGGCACGCCGGCGGCCACGAGCTGGTCGGCGGTGAGCTGCTGGTGCGTGGTCGATCCCGGGTGCAGCACCAGGGTGCGGGCGTCGCCGATGTTGGCCAGGTGGCTGGCCAGCTGCAGCGACTCGATGAACTTCTGGCCCGCGGTGCGGCCGCCCTTGACGCCGAAGCTGAACACGGATCCCACGCCCTTGGGCAGGTACTTCCGGCCCCGCTCGTAATGCGGGTGCGCGGGCAGGCCGGCGTAGCTGACCCAGGAGACGCGCTCGTCGGCTTCCAGCCATTCGGCCACGGTGCGGGCGTTGGCCAGGTGCTCGTCCATCCGCTGGGCCAGCGTTTCCACGCCCTGCAGCAGCTGGAACGCGGACTGCGCGGACAGCGACGGGCCGATGTCGCGCAGCTGCTCGGACCGGAGCTTGGTGAGGAAGCCGTACTCGCCGAAATTGCCCCACCAGGACACGTTGCCGTAGCTGGGCACCGGCTCGGTCATCTGCGGGAACTTGCCGTTGCCCCAGTTGAAACGCCCGGATTCGACGACGACGCCGCCCAGGGTGGTGCCGTGGCCGCCCAGGAACTTGGTGGCGGAGTGGATCACGATGTCCGCGCCGTGCTCGATCGGTCGGATCAGGTAGGGCGTGCTCAAGGTGGCGTCGACGACCAGGGGGATTCCGGCGTCGTGCGCCACAGCGGCCAGGCCGGCGAGGTCCGCGATGTCGCCCGACGGGTTGGCCACGATCTCCGTGTAGACGGCCTTGGTGTTCTCGCCGATGGCCGCGGCGAAGTCGGCGGGGGCGTTGGAGTCGACGAAGGTGGTCTCCACGCCGAACCGGCGCAGCGTCACGTCCAGCTGGGTGATGGTGCCGCCGTAGAGCTTGGACGAGGCCACGATGTGGTCGCCCGCGCCGGCCAGGGCCGCGAAGGTGATGAACTCGGCGGCCATGCCCGACGACGTCGCCACCGCGCCGATGCCGCCCTCGAGCGAGGCGATGCGCTCCTCGAACGCGGCGACCGTGGGGTTGCCGATGCGGGAGTAGATGTTGCCGTACTTCTGCAGTGCGAAGAGGTTCGCGGCGTCGTCTGTGTCCTTGAACACGAACGAGGTGCTCTGGTAGATCGGTACGGCCCGGGCACCGTGCTCGGCGTCGGGCGTGCCGCCGGCGTGCAGGGCGCGGGTGCGGAAACCGAATGTGCGTTCAGCCATCAGGCGCTTGCTCCTTCAAAACTTGGGTTCCCGGGCAATGACGTCCTTGGCGGCGCGGGCGCCGTCGGGATCAAAGATTGCTTGCGCTCTCTCCATCGCTTCTGGCGGTAGCACCTTTCCGGTGGCGTCCGGATGGTTGCTGCGGTGTCAAAGAGCCAGATCTCTCAACCGCTCGGGATGGTCCCGTCCATTCTCGCAACCAACCGCCGCGGCAGCAAAGAATGTTGAGCCGCGTTGCGTCCGGGGTTGGGGCGCCCGTGCTTGCGGCGGGCGCCTTGCGGTCGCCCGGCTTGTGAATGCCCGGCACGACGGCGGTGCCGGCCGCTCGCGGTCCG
>NZ_JBNHGF010000107.1:0-7763 GCF_059091005.1 Arthrobacter sp. Y3223164 | reverse complement strand
GAACCCGCGCACCCAGGACGCCGTCTTCCGCGCCGTGGGCCGCCCCGGCATTGTGCTGGTCACCGAGGGCCCCTCGCACCGCGTGCGGCAGCTGGTCGAGTCGGAGCGGCGCAGGCTTCGCCGCATCCTGCCCAACGTCACGATCCATGTGATCGAGACCGGCCGCGGCGAAGGCCAGGTGGAGTTGAGCAAGGTGGCCAAGACCGTGCAGAAGCTCAAGAAGGAACTGACCAAACAGGAAGTCAGCGCCGTGGACAAGCGCCTGTCGGCCCTGGGCAGCAACAAGCTCCCCATCCCCAAGGGCGTGGATCCGTTCAAGGCCCGCCCGGACCGCAAGGCCATGCGCGGCCGCTGAGCGTCCGCCTGACAAAACCGAAAGGCTGCCGGTTTCACCGGCAGCCTTTCGGTTTTAACGTTTCGGGCCAAGCAGGCTTGAGGCCGCTGTGAGGCGCTGGCTCAGCGGGGCGTTAGGACGGTGGTGCTCACGGCACGACCGAGGAAGGCTGCCTCAGCGGCGCACCAGCACGGTGCCCATGGCGCGATCGTGGAAGCCTCGCTGGTCGGGGTCGAAAATAACCGCCGGAATCACCAGGCACAGGAGGACGGTGCGCACGACGGCGGCCAGCAAGCCGGGGGCGGAGCCGTCGAGTTTGCGCACGTGGATGCCAAGCAGTCGGTGGCCGAAACTGTAGCCGAGCGTCCCCACCAGCAGCAGCTGCTCGACGGCGAACACCCCCAGGATGGCCAGCTGGCTTCCGCCCAGGAAGGCGTTCGCGATCGCGTAGCACAGGAGCCAGTCAATGAGCAGCGCCACGAACCGGCGCCCCGGACGCGCAATCGAGCCGGGCCCGGATTGCGGGAGCCCGAGCCGCTGCCCGGGCCATTTCTGGATGTTGGACTGCGGGGGGCCTTCAAGCCAGGAACCAAGATCGCGTCTGCTTACCACCCCTCAAGTTTACCGGTCCCGCCTGTAACGGGGTTTCCCCGGGGGCGGCCGGAGTTCCCGCCGGTAAAGCGTGAAGGCCACTGACGGTAAACTTGCAGTGCACATCGATTTCGTAACCTGCCCGAAACACTTGCGACACTGTCGGGAAATTCCCTGCTCCTATTGTTGTAACTGTTGCCGGCCCCGTACAGCGGAGGCAGGTTCCCCCAGAATGCGTAAGGAGCATGACCCGATGTTCAAGAATGCGGACGAGGTCCTCAAGTACATCGCCGACGAAGACGTTAAGTTCGTCGATATCCGTTTCACCGATCTGCCCGGCGTCCAGCAGCACTTCAACGTGCCGGCCAAGACCGTTGACGCGGACTTCTTCGTGAACGGCCAACTCTTCGACGGCTCCTCGATCCGCGGCTTCCAAGGCATCGCCGAGTCCGACATGCAGCTGATCCCGGATGTTTCGACCGCCTTCATCGATCCGTTCCGCGTCGAGAAGACGCTGGCGCTGAACTTCTCCATCGTGAACCCGCGCACCGGTGACCCCTACCACCGCGACCCCCGCGGCGTGGCCGAGCGCGCCGAGGCGTACCTGGCCTCCACCGGCATCGCCGACACCGCGTTCTTCGCCCCGGAAGCCGAATTCTTTATTTTCGACGACGTCCGCTACCAGTCCAGCCCCGAGCATTCCTTCTACAGGGTGGACTCGGTCGAGGCGTACTGGAACTCCGGGAAGCGGGAAGAAGGCGGGAACCAGGGGTACAAGACCCCGGTCAAGGGCGGCTACTTCCCCGTGGCCCCCACCGACAAGCAGGCGGACCTGCGCGACGCGATCTGCGTGGAGCTGGACGCCGTCGGCCTCGAGGTCGAGCGCTCCCACCACGAGGTCGGCGCCGCCGGCCAGGCCGAGATCAACTACAAGTTCAGCACGCTGACGCACGCGGCCGACGATTTGCTGAAGTTCAAGTACATCGTTAAGAACGTCGCCGACGCCTGGGGCAAGTCCGCCACGTTCATGCCCAAGCCCGTGTTCGGCGACAACGGCTCCGGCATGCACTGCCACCAGTCGCTCTGGACCGGCGGGCAGCCGCTGTTCTACGACGAGAAGGGCTACGCCGGCCTCTCCGACACCGCCCGCTGGTACATCGGCGGCCTGCTCAAGCATGCTTCCGCCGTGCTGGCGTTCACCAACCCGACGGTCAACTCCTACCGCCGACTGGTCAAGGGCTTCGAGGCCCCGGTGAACATGGTCTACTCGCAGGGCAACCGGTCGGCCGGCATCCGCATCCCGATCACCGGCTCCAACCCGAAGGCCAAGCGCATCGAGTTCCGCGCTCCGGACCCCAGCTCCAACCCCTACCTGGCCTTCGCCGCGCAGCTGATGGCGGGCCTGGACGGCATCAAGAACCGAATCGAGCCGGCCGACCCGATCGACAAGGACCTGTACGAGCTGCCCGCCGAGGAAGCCAAGGACATTCAGAAGGCTCCGGGTTCGCTGGAGGAAGCGCTCGAGGCACTGGAGGCGGACAACGAGTTCCTGCAGGCCGGCGGTGTCTTCACCCAGGACCTGATCGACACCTGGATCGCCTACAAGCGCGAAGAGGAAATTGCGCCGCTGGCCGCCCGCCCGAACCCGTACGAATTCGAGCTCTACTACGGCTGCTAGCTAGATTCCGCGGTTAAACGCGGGCTAGTCCGCAGGGAGTCCGCGCGAGCGGCCAGCACTTCGGTGACGGCGGCACGTGCGGACTCTTCTTTGTCCGGAAACATGTGCCCGTAGGTGTCCAGCTTCGTCTTGGCTGAAGCATGGCACAGGCACCGCTGAACGACCTCCACGTCGAACCCGCAGGCGATCAACAGTGAGGCGGAGCAGTGCCGCAGGTCGTGGTGGCGGAAACCTTCAGGCGGGTCCTTTACGGTCGCTCTGGCATCCCTGAACCTGGCCTCGTCGGTATACGGCACGGTTGGCCGCCCCATTCGGTTGTCACGATAGTTTCGCTCCCGTATTTGGACGACATCCGGTTGATTCCACAGTCAGACCGGTCGAAACCGGTATCGGCGTCTTGAAGATATCGGTTTTCAGCGGCTACTTCCGGGTAATGAATGGCAGGAGAGATGACTCCCCGCATGAATTCGACGTCCGCTACACGCAGCGCTCATCCCAGCACCCGCAAGATCGCCTACGCAATCTACGCGCTCATCGGCGTTGCACTGGGTGCGATTCAGGTCGGGTGCACCGCACCGCAGCTGAGGCGGGCCAGTCCGAATGGATCGTGGTCGCCATGGCGGTCTACGGTTCGTTGGCGGCGAGTCGGTGTACTGCCGCCGGCCACCCCACCACGACAACCTGGCCCCAAATGCAACTAAACCAAGCTCGCCGAGTCGGGTGTTTGGCCGGTTGCGGCTATGCGAAGATCGGCTCAGTCGACTCCGGGCCCGAGACCACCTTGTTGAGCTGGGCCTGAACGATCGCGCCACCAATCGGGCCTAGCAGCAACAGGCGCCAAAAAGCACCATGGCGGCTGAAACCGGAAAATTCATCGACTCCGACGGCAACCGCCACAGCCGCCAGAATCGAAAACGCGAGGCCCGATGCCTTCGCCCGAGGCCTAGCGCCGGCCGTGTTGCCCGAGGAGGGAGCTGATTCAGAACGTATTGGCGCACTCAGTGGGGGAGTCGAACCGCCTTGCGGGAGCGCTCATAAACCTCAGCTCCATCACCGACGTCCGCATGCACGTGCAGGGAAGCGGAGTGATCGAACGGCTTCCGGGACAGTCGCACTCAGAGGTCGAAACACAAACAGAACCGGGGCCGTTGGCCGATGCGGCGTCTGGGAGTATCCAATGCGTCTCAATATTGACTCCAACTTCAGTAAAGGGGTGAGCTGCGAGGAACAAGTTGCTCCCATATCGCGTCGGCCCACACTCGATGACCAACTTCGTTGGGGTGAAAGCGGTCTCCGGCAAATGTCCGCATATATTCGGAAAGGGATAGATTCCTCGTCGACGCGTAGATGTCTGCAACTGCGTGGCCGCTCACGTCAGCGGCTAACCGGATGGCCTGGTTTGCTTTTCGCGTTCGAGTCGAATATGGCCAATGCATGAAATGAGGCACAAACCCCATCACGGAGCTTACTGGCAAGTTTGCGGCGATGGTTCTCATGTTCCGCGCAAAGGCAGGGGTGCTAAACGCCGGGGACCACGCTACGTCGTTCCCCCCAATGATGCACGTGACGAAATCAGGCGGGGACATTGCTAACAACTTCGGGATCTGAGTGAGCAGAAGGTCCCCCGTCTTAGCCCCGCTGACCGACAAATTCACTGTGCGGACTTGTTGACCGGTCGCCTCGGCGAGACGATCGGCGATAACGCCGACATATCCATGACGTGGATCATCGACGCCGACGCCCACCCCCGCCGAATCCCCAAGTGCAACATAGGTCAGCACTCCAGCCTGCGGGCGTGCCCAGTACGCCGCGTGATCCTGTGCCTGACGCTTGCTTCTTCGAATCGCTGTTCCCATGACCCACATGATACCCCGTGGGGGTATGAATGGCTGGTGCAAGCCATGCAGCCTAGATGCCACGCCCCTGTAGAAACAGACGTCCTCCGTGCCGCCCAGGGCGGGGCCGTTGTTAGCTTCCGCAGCCGGATGGCGCGGTCACGTTTATCACGCAGGTGTCCCAAGGTAAGTTCCAGCCCGTCGACCTCGCCTTTCCACCCCTCTGTTTCAGCTCGCTCCCTTCCAGCGACGAGGTCGGCTTCCAATTCGTTCAGGCCAACGCCACGCCAGCCCATTGCATCAGACGCCGCGAAGATTCATCCAGCCCCAACCATGCTCATCTGAGAAGGGCCCCTTTACTGCGTGGACCCCGTGCTCCCGGTGATTTCACCCGTCAACCGATCGGGGACGCACCGGTGAGCGGCTGCCGGACAGACCCTCGGCTGCGACCTCGAGGCGTGGCAAAATGAAGCCCATGGGCGAAAGCGGGGAGCCCGCACCTCAGGGCCGCACGCCGCGACCGGTCAGGGCCGCGCTCATCGGCGCTGCCGTCACCTTCCTGGTGTTTCTGGTCATCCTGCGCGTCGGAGTCGCCTATGCGCTGGTGCTGACGGCCACCGCGCTGCTGTTCGCGGGAGTGGTGGCGATCATCCGCGGCGCGCTGCGTAGGTAACGCGCGACGCGCCATGCGGGCAAGGCCCGGCGCGATGCTCGACTGTCCCGGTGGGTCCCGGCGGCGCCGTTCAGCTGTCCCGGCGTGTCTCGGTGACGGCTGTCAGCAGGAACACCGAGTCCTCGGACGCCTCCACCGAGTGCCGCTCCTTCGGGATCACGGCGAGCTGGTTCTGGTTGACGGCCATGCGGCCGGACGCGGACACCACGGTGACCGCCCCTTCCAGGACCAGCAGCGTGCCGGCCAGCGGGGCGTTGTGCTCCCCCAGCTCCGCCCCGGCCTTCAAGGCCAACACCGTCTGGCGCAGCGGACCGTCCTGGGCCACCAAGGCGGCACTGCGGCCGTGCGGCGCTCCGACGGCCACGGCCAGGTGTTCGCGTCCAAGCACATCGATGTCGGTCATGTCCGGCGCCTCCTTCGGTTGGGTTCCGGCCTCAGCCTAGCCCGGCGCCCTGTTCCCGGCCACACACCTACAGGGCGGGGCCCGACGGCGGCGCGCCCCCGCGCATCGGAGGGCACCGCCGTCGGCCGGTCGGAGGACCTCAGAGGACCTTGGCCAGGAAGTCCTGGGTACGTGCCTGCTGCGGGGCGCCGAAGAGTGCCTCCGGCCTGCCTTCCTCCACGATGTTGCCGTCGGCCATGAAGATGACGCGGTCCGAGACTTCGCGGGCGAAGCCCATCTCGTGGGTGACCACCACCATGGTCATGCCTTCCGCCGCCAGGTCCTTGATGACCTGCAGCACCTCCCCCACCATCTCCGGGTCCAGGGCGCTGGTGGCCTCGTCGAAGAGCATGATGTCGGGATTCATGGCCAGTGCCCGCGCGATGGCCACGCGCTGCTTCTGTCCGCCGGAGAGCTGGGCCGGGCGGGCGTCGGCCTTCTCGGACAGCCCGACCCTCTCCAGCAGCTCCAGGGCCTTGCTGCGTGCTTCGGCCTTGCCGAGCTTTTTGAGCTCCACCGGGGCCAGCATGATGTTCTCCAACACGGACTTGTGCGGGAACAGGTTGAAGTGTTGGAAGACCATGCCGATGTGCTGGCGCACCTTGTCCAGGTCGACCTTCGGGTCGGTCAGATCGAAACCGTCAACCACCACGGTTCCCCCGCTGATGTCCTCCAGCTTGTTCAGGCAGCGCAGGAAGGTCGACTTGCCCGAGCCGGACGGCCCGATCACGCAGACGACTTCGCCTTCGGCCACCTCGACGTCGAGGCCCTTGAGGACCTCGTTGCTGCCAAAGCTTTTTCTGAGTCCGGCGACGTGAATCTTGCTCACTTGTTGAACCTCTTATCCAGGATGTTGGAAAGCTTGATCAGCGCGGTGATCACCACGAAGTACAACGCCGCCACGATCAGCAGCGTTTCGCCGGTACGGAAGTTGGAGGCGTAGATCTGCTGGCCCTGGTAGGTCAGTTCGGCGAAACCGATGACCGCGAGCAGGGAGCTGTCCTTGAGCGTGATGACGAACTGGTTGATGAAGCTGGGGGTCATGATCTTGACCGCCTGCGGGATCACGACCTTCTGCATGGACTTGACGTAGCCCAGGCCCAGGCTGCGGCTGGCTTCCATCTGGCCTGGATCCACGGACTGGATGCCGCCGCGGACGATCTCCGTCATGTAGGCGCCGGCATTCAGGCTCAGCGTCAGCACGCCGGCGGTGAGGACGTCGATCGGCGCCCCGGTCAGCTGCGGCAGGCCGAAGTAGAAGAAGAACGCCTGGACCAGCAACGGCGTGCCGCGGAAGATGCCCACGTAGGTGGTCGCGATCCCGCGCAGCACGATCCGGCGGGATACCTTCAGGAACCCGAAGGCGACGCCCAGGACCAGGGCGATGATGATCGAGACCGCCGTGGCGAACAGCGTGAGCCCCAGGCCCTTCATCAGGGCGGGGAGGCTGTCGGTCAGCAGCTGCCAGAAGCTGCTCTTCCCGGCAGTCTCCGGCGAAGCGAGGTACTTGTCCAGGATCTGCTGGTATTCGCCGCTGGCCTTGAGCTCGGCCAGGCCGGCGTTGAAGGCTTGGATCAGTTCGGGGTTCTGGTCCTTGTTGACCGCGAAGCCGTAGGAACTTCCGCGTTCCTTCTCCGTGACGGCCTTCAGCCCGTTGTTTTGGGCGATGCCGTAGGCCAGCACCGGGTAGTCGTCGAAGACTGCCACGGAGTTGCCGGCCTTGACGTCGTCGTACATGGTGGCCGACTGGTCCAGCGGCTTGACCGTGAAACCGTACTCTTCGGCGATGGAGTCGGCGAAGGCTTCACCCTCGCTGCCGCGCTTGACCGCGACCGTCTCGCCCGCGAGGTCCTCGTAAGAGGTGATCTCGTTGTTGCTCTGCGCCACGGCCATCTGCACACCCGAGTCGAAGTACGGGTCGGAGAAGTCGAAGACCTGCCGGCGCTCGTCCGTGATGGACATGCCGGCGATGACTCCATCCACCTGGTTGGACTGCAGCGCCTGCAGCGCGGCGTCGAACCCGAGCGACCGGATTTCCACTTCGAAACCCTGGTTCTCGGCGATCGCCCGCAGCAGGTCCATGTCGATGCCGACCAGTTCGCCGCCCTGGCGGAACTCGAAGGGGGCGAACGTCGTGTCGGTACCGATGACGTAGCTCTTGCCGCTGGCGCTCTGCGGCGCCTGGGCCGCGGCCGCGGCCGCGGCCGCGT
>NZ_JBNHGF010000106.1:0-7795 GCF_059091005.1 Arthrobacter sp. Y3223164 | reverse complement strand
TTCGGCCTGGCCGGCGAAGTCGGCGCCGTGCCGGCGGGCTCCGGGCAGGCCGACATACAGGTCCCCCGGCTCGACGGAACGCGAATCTATGGTGATGCCGGTAAAGGTCAGGTCCTCCGACCCCGGGCCGCCCTCGGGTACGGGAAGCCCGCGGTGCTGCAGCATGCCGCTCAGCGCCGCCAGCCGGACCGGCCTGACCGTTGGGGGCCGCAAGGGCGAGGCGGACCGGTGGGGCTGCTCGGCAGTGGAACTCACATATTCTCCAGGTTGGCTCATTCCAGCGGCAGGTCGACCCGTTTGCTGGTGGACGGCGGCACGTCGTAGGCGTTGAGGACCTGCGTCATGACCTTCTTGAACGTCGGTCCGGCCGACAGCGTCAGCACCCCGCCCTGCGGCCGCTGGATGGTCGCCACGACGACGAACTGCGGATCCTCCATCGGGGCGATGCCGGCCATCGAAATGGTGTAGCCGCTGAATCCCCCGTCGGCGGCCGGTGCTTCGGCTGTACCGGTCTTGACCCCGATCCGATACTCCTTAATGTTACCGGGCTTGCCGCTGTGGTACTTCGAGTTGGTTTCCAGCATGTCCTGCACCAGGTTGGCGGTCTTCTTGGAAACCGCCCGGCTGCCCTTCTCGACAGGCACCTCGTGCTCGGTGCCGTTCGGGTCGATATAGGCGTCGATCAGCCGCGGCTGCATCAGCACGCCGTTGTTGGCGATGGTCCCGAAGGCCACGGCGGTGTGGAGGGCCGTCTGAGCGAGGCCCTGGCCGAAGAGGACGGTGAACTCCTGCCGCCCGTCCCACGTCTCCGGCTCGGCCAGCAGGCCGGCGGTGGCGCCGTTGATGCCGATGTCGAAGCGCTGGCCGATGCCGAACTTCCGCAGGTAGTCGTAGCGCTGCTGCCGCGTCAACTGCTGCCCGATCATGGTGGTGCCGGTATTGAGCGACTGCGCGAAGATGCCGGCCGTGGTGCGCGTCAGGGTGCCGTGCGGTGTCGCGTCCTGAAAGGTCTGGCCGTTGACCGTGTACTTGGGCGGGATGGTGTATCGCGATGCCGGGGTCGTGATGCCCTCTTCGATCGCGGCCGCCATGGTGATCATCTTGGTAGTGGACCCCGGCTCGAAGGCGCGTGTCACAGCCATCGACTGCCGTTCGCTGTCCGGAGTGGCGCCCGGGTCATTGGGGTCCACTGTCGTGGAGTCCGCCAGTGCGATCAGGTCGCCGGTCTTGGCATTGAGGACGACGACGGTACCGTAGTCGGCGCCGTAATCCCGCACGGTTTCGGCGATGACTTCCTGGGCGTACCACTGGATGTCGGTATTGAGGGTCAGTCGCACGCTTTGGCCATCCACGGCCGGGACTTCTTCGTAGGTGCCGACCGGTATGCGGATGCCGTCGGCGCCGATTTCGTAGGTCTTCGTGCCCGGCGTCCCGGAGAGGACGTCGTTCTGCGAGGCCTCGATGCCTTCGAGCGGCACGCCATCCGACCGCATGAATCCGACCACCGAGCCGGCCACCGCCCCTGCCGGGTAGTTGCGGATGGTGGTCGCGCGCGCGGACAGCCCGGGAAAGGCCAGCTCCTCGATCTTCTGCTGGACTTCCGGGGTGACCGACTTGGCCACGTAATTAAAGGGCTTGTCGCCGGTGACCGCTTTGGTGACGGTCTCCACGTCCTGGCCCAGGATGCCGGCCAGCTCGGCGATGGCGTCGGCGATCTTGACGTCCTCGGACTTTTGGCTGATCGGATCGAACCGGGTGTAGTCCTCGACCAGCCGCTGGTCCACCACCACGTCGAACCGCTGCACGCTGCGGGCGAGCACGTTGTTGTTGGCGTCCAGGATCTCGCCGCGGAGCGCGGGCAGGTCGACGGTGCGCAGGCGCTTGTCCACCGCCGCCTGGGCCATGCCGGCGGTGTCCAGCCCCTGCAGCTGGAACAGACGGGCCCCGAGAATGACCAGCAGGATCAGCACCATCGCCAGCCCGGCCCGGAGCCTCCTGGTAGCCCTCGCCGTGCGGTTGGGGTGCTGCCGGTCGGCTGTTGGTGCTGCCACAGGTACCTCGTTTGCGTTGCCGGGCGATTACTGGCCTGTCTGTTGCTTCGGCGCCGGGATGCTGCCGCCGTTCAGCTGCTTTTCGGCGGGTTTCGGTGCCGCGCCTTCTTCTGCACCGGCTTCAGCAGCGGCAGCAGGTTTCGCCGGTTCCTTCGCCGCCGCGGGGGTGCCGTCCTTCTTCCCGGCTTCCTCCTTCGCGGCCGGCTTCTGGACCGGATTTTCCGGCTGGGCCACCAACAGCTCCGGGGATGCGCCTGGTTCCGCCGCCTTCGGCTTCCCGGTGACCTTCTGGCTCTCCAGATTGATGGAGCCGACCGACGGAGACGTTACCATCCCCAATTCTGCCGCCTTCGCGGCAAGATTCTGGGGAGCCTGGTGGTTTTCGAGTTGCTGTGTCAGTTTTTCGTTCGCCTGGGCCAGGGAGACCTGCTCGTTGCGCAGCTCCACCAGTTTGTACTGCCCGCTGGAGACCGAGATGTTCAGCATCAGGACGCTGCCGAGCGCGAGCACCAGAACCGTGAAGCAGAACAGGGCGAACGGCACGCGCTTGCGCGTCGGGCTGTTGGGTACGACGGAGAGCGGGGTGCGGCGGGGGGCCTGCCGGGGCGCCGCTGCGGGACCTCGGGCCGGCACGGCACTGCCGTGCACGTACTGATGCTGGTCGGGACGGGCCGCGTGGGCACTGGCACTCATTTTGCGCTCCTGTTCCGGATCCGTTCTACCGCCCGCAGCTTGGCCGAAGCCGCCCGCGGGTTTTCTGCAATCTCTGCCGCCGTCGGCACTTCGGTGCCCTTGGTCAGGGTCTTCAGCTGCGGCTTGTGTTCTTCCAGCTCGACGGGGAACCCGCGGGGTGCGGATGACTTCGAGAGCTGTCCGAAAACGGCCTTGGTGATCTTGTCCTCCAGCGAGTGGTAGGACATCACGACGATCCGGCCGCCCAGCGCCAGCACGTCGATGGCGGCCGGCAAGGCCCGCTCGAGCACGTCCAGCTCCTCGTTGACCTCGATCCGCAGTGCCTGGAAGGTGCGTTTCGCCGGATGGCCGCCGGTCCGCGCCGCAGCAGCCGGCACGACCTTGCGGATCGCGTCCACGAGTTGGCCCGTGGTGGTCAGCGGGGCCTCGTCGCGGGCTGCCACAATGCTGGAGGCGATGCGTCCGGCGAACTTCTCTTCGCCCCAGCGCCGGATGATGCGCACCAGGTCCGCCTCGGCATACGTGTTGACAATGTCCGCGGCAGTCATGCCCCGGCTGGTGTCCATCCGCATGTCCAGGGGCGCGTCGTAGGAATAGGCGAAGCCGCGGTCCCGCTCGTCCAGCTGGAGCGAGGAGACGCCCAGGTCGAACAGCGCGCCGTCGATCTGGCCGACGCCGAGGTCGTCAACCGCGTCGGCGATCTCGTCGTACACCGCGTGAACCAGATCGGTGCGCTCCGCGAAGCGGCGCAGCCGCTCTCCGGCCAACGCCAGCGCCTGTTCGTCCCGGTCGATCCCGATCAGATGCAGCTGCGGAAAACGCTGCAGCAAGGCCTCCGAATGCCCGCCCATGCCGAGCGTCGCATCGACGACGACGGCGCGGCCGCGTTCGGCCACCGCACGTTCGACGGCCGGGGCGAGCAGGTTGATGCAGCGGTCGCGGAGCACCGGAATGTGGCGCTCCCCTGCTGGCCGCTCGCTGTTCATCCTGAAGCCTTCTTTCCTGCTGGTGCCCGGGACCGGTTGGTCGCTGGAGTCTTTAAGTCCGAAAGTCCTTGAACCAGATCCCCATCCGCGCCTGGCCTGTCCCGCCTGGCTCCGGGGAAGGTGAGCCAGGTTGGACCTGCCGGGCGGCTGGAGATCTCATCCAAGAACGTTCGTGCCGCGTGTGCTGTTTGTCGTCCCGGGGTCAAAAGACTCCGGGCAATACGTCTTCGTCTGTTTCGGAGAAGGCGGTTTCCTGCTCCTGGAGGTAGTCGTCCCAGGCCCGGGCATCCCAGATCTCAGCGCGGGTTCCCGCACCGATGACCGCCAGCTCCCGGTCCAGCCCTGCATAGGTCCGCAGTGCCGGCGGGATGGTGACCCGGCCCTGCTTATCCGGAACTTCGTCAGAGGCTCCTGACAGAAAGACGCGAATGTAGTCACGGGCGTGGCGGGAAGATATCGGAGCCTTCCGCATCTCCTCGTGAACCCGCTCGAATTCCTTCTGGCTGAAGACGTAGATGCAACGCTCCTGGCCTCTCGTCAGGACGAGTCCATCGGCAAGCTCCTCGCGGAACTTTGCGGGAAGTATCAGGCGCCCCTTCTCGTCGAGCCGCGGCGAGTGTGTCCCGAGGAACATCGCCACCGCCCTGCCGATTGGAGGAGACCGTCGCCCCCTGCGTCACCACTACCCTCTTATGTCCTCCACTTTACTCCACATCACGCCACAGTCAACTACTTCCGGCCCCTTTTGTAGCTGGAAATGTTCGGCGCCCTCCGCGTGAGGGCGCGGAAGCAGGCCTGTGGAGCAGAGTGGAGGGAAAGTGGAGGGCCTGGGGAACCCCGGCAGTAGAAGTTTCCTGTTGGATCGCGTCCAGGCCGGCCGAAGCGGCCGTTGCGCCGGGAAACGGGCCGGATCCGGCCCACACGGGGCCTTTAAACACGAAAAGACCCGACGTTTGACGGGTCTTGCCTTCGTGCCTTTCGGCCGCTAGCCGCCGGGTGGGGCGAAGTGGAGGAGCCTCAACGGCTGCTCCGGCGGCCGGGTCTTATGTCAGCGGTCTTCGCCGTGATGCCGCTCGTCCCACCGCTCCTCGAGGCTGGCCATGAAGCCGCCCTTCGATGAGGAAGTCTGCCTGGTGCCGGTCGCCCGCGGCGACCCTGCCCCGGCGCGGCGCGTGGTGGCCCAGTAGACGCCGGCACCCATGATGACGAATCCCAGGACTCCGACGGCGATGATCTGGCTGAGGATGCCGGTGAGCAGGACCAGGATTCCGGCAATCGCGACGAGTGAGCCCACGACGATGTGGCGCGTCGACAACGATCGGCCGCTGGCCGATTCCATGTGGCTGGCAAACTTCGGGTCATCAGCATGCAACTGCTGCTCCAGTTGTTCCAGCAGCCGCTGTTCATGCTCTGAGAGTGGCATCTGAGCCTCCTTTGTTCCAGTCCCCCAAGGGTGCATAGCGTACAACGAACTCCGCGGGACAAGAGTTCCTGAAACCAACCGGAACCGAATTGACCTCTGCTACTAAGAATAGAGCGCAAAGCCTGCAATCAAAAGCCACGATGACCCACCTGTGATCCCACCCGCCCCGATTTCACGCACCCTGGCCCCGGCCCGGCCGGCGGCGGGATTCCGGGCCCTGCTCCGCCGGCTTGCGGGGCCCGGACTTCAGCAGCGAGGCAGGCACAATCCCCGCGCCGCCGAACTTCCGGTTCACCTCGTCCAGGGCCTGTTCGGCGCTGTGCCACGTGTCTTCGTGGCCGTCGAAGCTCAACTGCTGGCCGCCCCGGCCGGCGTCCTCCAACTGCTCCGCCCGCAACCCGATGAGCCGGACCGCCTGCGGCCGCTCGCCGAGGGCCGACAAAAGCGCCGCAGCGGCGGCCTGCAACTGCTGGGCGCTGTTCGAGGGCGCCGGCAGCTTCCGTGACCGGTTCAAGGTGGTGAAGTCGGAATACCTGAGTTTCAACGCTATGGTTCCGGCGCGCATGTTCCCGGCGCGGAGCCTGGCGGCCGTCCGGTAGGCCAGCCGCAGGAGCTCGCGCTCGAGCACCTCGTCGTCGTCGACGTCCTTTTCGAAGGTTTCTTCGGCACCTATGCTTTTCTCCACCCGTTCAGGGGTGACCGCCCGGTCGTCCATTCCCCAGGCCAGCCGATGGACGTGGTCGCCGGTGGCTCCCAGGACGCGGTGCAGCGCCGCGGGCGGCGTGTGTGCCACATCGGCAACGGTACGGATGCCAAGGCGGGCCAGGACCTCCCGCGTCTTGGCGCCGACTCCCCACAGGGCGCCCACCGGCAGGGAATGCAGGAAGTCGACCGTCTCGGCCTCGGGTATGAGCAGCAGGCCGTCCGGCTTGGCGTGCGTGGAGGCTATCTTGGCCACGAACTTGGTCGTGGCGATGCCCACCGTCGCGGTCAGTCCCAGCTCGGCCGAGATCCTACGGCGGATCAGCGCGCCGATCTCCAGCGGTTCGCCCAGCCGCCGGCGGGCACCGGCCACATCGAGGAAGGCTTCGTCGACGCTGAGCGGTTCCACGTACGGCGTGATTTCCCGGAAGATCGCCATGATCCGGGTCGAGGCCTGCTGGTACTTGCCGTGGCTGGGTTCAATGATGAGCGCCTGCGGGCAGAGCATGCGGGCCCGTGCCATCGGCATCGCCGAGCGGACACCGTATTTGCGGGCCTCGTACGACGCCGAGAGCACCACCGCCCGGCCCGAGGCGGATCCCACGATGACCGGCTTCCCGACCAGCTCCGGCCGCTCCAGCAACTCCACACCCACGAAAAAGGCGTCCATGTCCACGTGGAGAATGGTGCAGTTGTGCTGGTCCGGGGAGGTCACAGCACTATCGTAGGCTGGCTGCCGCCTGCGGTGCGGCCGAAGCTGCGGGCGGGCGGCCCGCCGGCCCGGCGGGATTGTCTAGACTGGCTGCAGACATCAGTACCACCGCGAGGAGCTCCGCCGCATGCTGTACCGCCCTGACGAATCCCTCCCCGCACGGGCAGACCGGAGGTAACGGCATGGAACCCTCTGCGACCACAACGAGCGCGGCGGAACAGGAAGACTTCCGGCAGGCCGTGGCCGGATTGCTCCGGGAGTTCCTGGCCGGACAGAAGGACCTGCTGCAGGATGCGGCTCCGGACGCGGCACCGCTGGTGGAGGCCATCACCGACCTCACCGCGGGCGGCAAGCGCCTCCGGGCGTTGTTGGCCTACTGGGGCTGGCGCGGGGCAGGGGGGTCCGTGCTCGCCGGCCAGGCCGTTCAGGCGGGAGTCGCGCTGGAGCTCTTCCAGGCCGCGGCACTGATCCACGACGACATCATCGACCGCTCGGACACCCGGCGGGGCAGCCCGAGCGTGCACCGGCGGTTCGAGCAGCAGCACCGGCTCAACGGCTGGGCGCTGGACGCCGAGCGCTACGGGCAGGCCGCCGCCCTGCTGGCCGGCGACCTCTGCCTGTCCCTCAGCGAAGAAGTCTTTGCCGGCATCGGGGCGGAGTCCGCGTCAGGAACGCCGGCCCGCGCAATTTTCAACCGCATGCGCGCGGAGGTCATGGCCGGGCAGTATCTGGACCTGCTGGAGGAAGCTGCCGGACCGGGGCGCCCGGCCGAAGCCGCCGTGGACCGCGCGCTGCAGATCCTCCGCTACAAGTCGGCCAAGTACTCCACCGTGCATCCCCTGAGCGTGGGCGGTGCGCTGGCCGGCGCTTCTACCGGCCTGCTGGAGGCCTACGAGGCATTCTCGCTGCCCTTGGGCGAGGCCTTCCAAATCCGTGACGACGTGCTGGGCGTGTTCGGCGATCCGGCCACCACCGGCAAACCGGCCGGAGACGACCTGCGGGAAGGCAAACGCACGGTCCTGATTGCGCACACGCTCAACCACTGCACGCCGGCCGAACGCACCCTGCTGGAGACCCGGCTGGGTTCACCGGAACTCTCCGACGCGGCGGTGGAAGAACTGCGGGACCTGATCACCGGCAGCGGCGCCCTGGCTGCCGCCGAGCAGATGATTGCCGACCGGACCGCCGCGGTCGAGGCGGCCCTGGCGGCCCTGCCGGTGGCGGACGC
>NZ_JBNHGF010000105.1:0-7851 GCF_059091005.1 Arthrobacter sp. Y3223164 | reverse complement strand
ACCCGCGCCGGCCGGGCGGCTGCCGTGGCCGCGGGCAGGTACCTTGCCGCGGAAGCCGAAGCGCAGCCGGTAGCCTAGGATGCGTGACTGAAGCCCCCGCCGCCACCGCCTACACCCTGATCCTCTCCTGCCCGGACCGCCCCGGCATCGTGCATGCCGTCGCCGGCGCCCTGGCCGGGGCCGGCGGAAACATCACCGACTCGCAGCAGTACGGCAGCCCGCAGTCGGGCCGGTTCTTCATGCGGGTGGCTGTGGCCACGGACCTCTCCTACACAGAACTCCATGACCGGCTGCAGCCGGTCGCGCAGGAGTTCGGCATGGACTGGAAGCTGCGCCGCGACGGCGTGAAGATGCGCACGCTGGTGATGGCGTCCAAGTCGGCGCACTGCCTGAACCACCTGCTGTTCCTGCAGCGCTCGGGCACGTTGCCGATCGAGATCCCCGCCATCGTCTCCAACCATCAGGACCTGGCCGAGCTCGCCGCGTTCTACGGCATCCCCTTCCACCACATTCCCGTCACACCGGACACCAAGCCGCAGGCCGAGCAGGCCCTGCGGGACCTGGCCGAGCAACACGACGTGGAACTGGTGGTGCTGGCCCGCTACATGCAGGTGCTCAGCAACGAGCTCTGCACCGAACTGGCCGGCAAGGCCATCAACATCCACCACTCGTTCCTGCCCAGCTTCAAGGGCGCCAGGCCGTACCACCAGGCGCACGCCCGCGGCGTGAAGCTGATTGGCGCCACGGCGCACTACGTCACCGGGGACCTGGACGAGGGCCCGATCATCGACCAGGAAGTCATTCCGGTCCGCCACGCCCACACCGCCGAACAGTTCGTGGCCTTGGGCCGGGACGGCGAGGCGCGCACCCTGGCCCGCGCCGTGCAGTGGCACGCCGAACACCGCGTGCTCCTCGACGGCACCCGCACCGTCGTTTTTAACTAGTTCGACGCCGGCGTCCACGCGCCGGGCTCCTCTCGTCGGGGCCCGCTCAGTGGTCCATTTACGACGGCGGTGTCCGCCCCTGTGCCCGGCCCGGCGCAGGGCGTACTCTCATCGGATGGGCAACCATGAGCCTGAACTGAGGGCGTTCTACGACCAGCAGGCGCCCGAGCGCGACCGGCGCTGGAGGGATCCCCGCAGGGACGCAGCCCGGCAGGAATTCATTGCCTCCCTGGTCGCAGCCCGGCGGCACAGCGTGTTGGAGATCGGCTGCGGCACCGGCACGGACGGGCTCGCGTTCAAGGCGGCGGGAATCCATTACACCGGCGTGGATTTGTCCGAGCAGAACGTCCGGCTGGCCCGGACGAAGCACCTGGAGGCGGTGGTCGGCTCGGCCCGGGAGTTGCCGTTCGCGGGGGGAACGTTCTCCGCCGGTTGGACCATGAGCACGCTGTTGCACATCCCCGACCAGGACCTGCCGGATGTTCTCGCCGAAACCATGCGGGTGTTGGCCTCGGGCGCTCCGCTGGCGGTCGGGCTCTGGTCCGGCGACGACGAGGAGGGCATCGTTGCCGACGACGACTTCGAACCGCGCCGCTTCTACAGCCGCCGCAGCGACGCAACCGTCCGGCGGCTCTTCGGGGAGCACGGCCTGATCTCCGGTTTCACCACCTGGGAGCGGCCGGAGTCCGACCGGCACTATCAGTTCTTTATCCTGACCAAGCCGTAACCGGCAGGCTCCGCGGCACGGAAGGTCCGTCACGAAGCTCCTGCGGCGGGTCCGGTGTCGCTAGGCTGATGGGATGGCCCACATCATCACCATCTCCGGCATGCTGCCGGCCGTCGATCCGTCCGCCTTCGTCGCCCCCACGGCGACGCTCAGCGGCGACGTGGCGCTGGCAGCCGACTCCAGCGCCTTCTACGGCGTCAGCGTCCGCGGCGACACCGCTCCCATCCGCGTCGGCGAGCGCAGCAACCTGCAGGACAACGTGGTCCTGCACGCGGACCCCGGTTTCCCCTGCACCGTCGGCGCCGGCGTCAGCGTCGGCCACGCCGCCGTGATTCACGGCTGCACGGTCGAGGACAACTGCCTGATCGGCATGAGCGCCACGGTCATGAACGGTGCGGTGGTCGGTGAGGGTTCGCTGGTGGCAGCCGGCGCCGTCGTGCTGGAGGGCACACAGATTCCCCCGCGTTCGCTCGTCGCGGGTGTCCCGGCCAAGGTCCGCCGCGAACTCAGCGAGGACGAGTACCAGTCGGTGCTGGACAACGCCGCCCGCTACGTGGAAATCGCCGCCTTGCACCGCGACGCGATCGACGACGCCGCGGAGGCATAGCCGCCGAGAGCCCGGTCAGGCCGTGGATTGCTGCAGGTGCCTGGCCGGATCGAGGGTCTCAAAGGCGGCCGTGCCGATCATGAACGTACCGCGCTGCGGGACCCAGAAGCCGCCCAGCCTGGCCTGCTCGGGAAGCGGTCCCGGCGGCCCGAAGTCCGTTGCCCCCAGCCGTGCACTGCTGTTGTCAATGAACCACAGCCGGCGCGGGGCGGCGCGGAACCGCTGCCGGTTCGGGGCGGTCCCCGCCAGCCGCATCCGCCCCAGCCGCAGTGCCGGGCCTGACATGACGCCCATGGCGGCCAGGAAGGGGCCACTCTGCCACAGCCGGTCCGGCGTCTTGGCCGTCATTCCGGACATGAGCCGGGTGACCGGAGTGTCCGAGACGGTTGCGTCCCAAGAGAAGTCGATGTCCGGGATGGACACGGTGAAACCGCGCGGCCCGGTCCAATCAACCGCGATGGCGTGCACCGAGGTGTGCCGCAGTCCGCTGCCGAAATACCGGGGACAGGATTTTTCCGCCGGCACCGTGGTGAAGATGCTCCAGTTTTCGGCGGGGTCACGCAGCCACACGGAGGTGTAGCCGGGGCCGACCGAGGTGACAGGAAACCGCCGCAGCCCCAGCACATGGCCGGAGGAGAAGGTCAGCCCCGACACGACGTAACCGAAGAACCGTTCGTCGTCGCCGGCGGGAAGCCGTGCGTTGCGTTCCAGATCGTTGACAGTGAGCCTGAGGTCTTCCATGTCATTCGCCTCCGCGCTTTGCGGCCAGTCTACGCTCGGGAAAAGCCGGCCGGATCGGTGGCAAGGTTCGGCCGCACACGGGCCGCGCCGAGGCAGTTGCGTTAACTTCTTGACTACAAGGCGGCACTGCCGCACGCTTTTCTGTATGCGAGCCGATCACCCGTCCACCCTCGAGGCCCCGCAGCCTCCGGTGCCGCGCACACCCCAGCTCCGGCCGGGGTCCCAAAGCGCCCTGCGGCGGCGGAACAGCCAACGGGTCCTGCAGGCGCTGATGTCACGCGGCCCGCTTACCCAGGCCGAACTGTCCCGGCAAACGGGGCTGTCCACCGCCACGGTCTCCAACATCGTCAAGGCGATGGCCGACGACGGACTTGTCAGCACCGCGCCCACCACGAGTTCCGGCCGCCGCGCCCTGTCGGTCCTGCTCGACGGCCGTGGCGCGGTTGCCGTCGGAGTGGATTTCGGCCGCCGGCACGTGCACGTGGTGCTGGTCAGCCTCGACCACCAGGTGCTCGCCGAAGGCGCCGTCGAATTGCCGCTCGGCCACGGGGCCGAGCAGGGCATCGACACCGCCGCCCGGCTGGCGCAGCGGCTGTTGGATGAAAACTCCGTTTCCCCCCGGGCCGTGATCGGGGTGGGCGCAGGCATACCGGGCCCGATCGACCGGAGGACCGGCACCGTGATCCACGGTGCCATCCTGCCCGAATGGGTGGGCATCAACCTGCTGGCCCGCCTGCGGGAGAGGTTCGGCACCGACGTCTTCGTGGACAACGACGCAAATCTGGGCGCCCTCGCCCAAGTCAGCTGGGGCCCCTACCAGCACGCGCAGAACCTTGTCTTCCTGAAGATCGGATCCGGGATCGGGGCCGGCCTGGTCCTCAACGGCAAGCTCTATTACGGCCATGTCGGCGTCACGGGCGAGGTAGGCCATGCCACGGTCGCCGAACACGGCATCATCTGCCGGTGCGGCAACCGCGGGTGCCTGGAGACGGTGGCCTCCACCTCCACCATGATCGATCTGCTCAGCCGCGGCCGCGGCGAGCCCATCGGCACCGAGGACATCGTCCGGATCGCACTGGAGGGCGACCCGGCCGTCCTGCGCGTGATCGATGATGCGGGCCTGGCCGTGGGACGCGCCCTCGCCAACGTCTGCAACCTGCTCAATCCCGAGGTCATCGTGGTTGGCGGTTCTCTGACGGGCCTCGGCAGCATCCTGCTGGACCCGATACGGCGCGGGCTGCTGCGCCACGCGGTTCCGGTCGTCGGAGAATCCACGGAGTTGGCGATGTCCACCTTGGGCAGCCGCGCCGAGGCGTTGGGCGCCGCGACGCTGGTGCTTCAACAGGCCGAGCTCCTCGTCGCCTAAGCACGGACGGGACCTTCCCGGGGTCGTCTTTGCGTTCAACTCTTGACGACAAGGTGTGTGACGGAGTTAACTTCGGTACTAAGCCACACATCCGTGTGCGGGTCTTGCCGACCCCGTGGCCATGACTGCTGATTGATGGAGGCGTTTATGCGACGCAAATCTTTGCTCGCCGGCGTTGCGGCCGCGGGTTTGCTCCTGTCCGCGTGCGGCGGCGGAAGCGCGGTGGACGAAGCCAACCCTGAGGAAGCGTCGGGGTCGGTAGGAGTCTTCACCTGGTGGGCGGACGGTTCCGAGAAGGTCGGGCTGGATGCGCTGGTGGAAATCTTCACCGAACAGTATCCGGAGCTGAAGTTCGACAACCTTGCCGTCGCCGGCGGCGCGGGCAGCCAGGCGAAGAGCGTGCTGGCGGCCAACCTGAAGTCGGGCAATCCGCCGGACTCGTTCCAGGCGCATGCCGGAGCCGAGCTGCAGGACTACATCGCCGCCGACCAGCTCGAGGACCTGACCTCCTTCTACGAGGACGCGCAGCTCAACGAGGCGTTCCCCCAGGACCTGCTGGACCGGCTGACCGTCGAGGGCAAGATCTACTCCGTGCCGTCGAATATCCACCGGGCCAACGTGGTGTGGGCCAACGTGGACGTGTTGAAGGACGCCGGCCTGGATCCGAACAGCCCGCCGGCCGATCTCGACGCCTGGTTCGCGGACATGGACAAGATCAAGGAGGCGGGGAAGACCCCGCTGGCCGTGGCCGGAACCTGGACCCAGGTCCAGCTGTTCGAGAACATCCTGCTCGCCACCCTTGGCGCCGAGGGCTACAACGGGCTCTGGGACGGCACCACCGACTGGTCCGGCCCCGACGTGACCGAGGCCATCGAGAACTACAAGAAGACCCTCGACTACACCAACTCCGACCGGGACACGCTCAGCGACTGGGGTCCGGCCACCCAGCTGGTGGAGGACGGCGCCGCCGCCTACAACGTGATGGGCGACTGGGCCGAAGCCAAGTTCGCGCAGGACGGCAAGAAGCCCGGTGAGGACTACGTCTACTTCCCCACCCCGGGCACCGACGGCGTCTTCGACTTCCTGGCCGATTCGTTCACACTGCCCAAGGGTGCTCCCAACCCGGCCGGTTCCGAGGCCTGGCTGACCACCATCTCCAGCGTTGAGGGCCAGCAGGCATTCAACGCGGCGAAGGGCTCCATCCCGGCCCGCACCGACGTGCCGTCCGACGAGTTCGGCGAATACCAGCAGAGCGCCATCGAGGACTTCTCGTCCGACACCATCGTGTCCTCGCTGGCCCACGGCGCCGCCGTGCCGGTGGCCTGGCTGAACGAGCTGAGCACCGCCGTCAGCAAGTTCGGCGGCCCGCAGGACGTGGCTGCCCTGCAGGAATCCTTGGCGTCCATCGCCGAGAAGTTCGGGCAGTAAGCCAGGACGCCCCGGAAGGGCGGGCGCGGCACCACCACCGCGCCCGCCCTTCCATGTCACACCGGCGTGTACGGCGGCACTAGGAGAAGTCCATGTTCAAGAAAGTGAAGACCTGGGGACCGGGGCTGGCCCTGATCGCCCCTACCCTCATCCTGCTGGCGGTCTTCGTCTACGCGTTGATCGCGGAAAACGTCCGCATCTCGATGACCAACCAGCACACGGCCCGGCCGTCGTCGGAATTCGTCGGCCTGGAGAACTACCTCCGGCTGTTCGGGGACGCAGATTTCCAGCACGCACTGCGCAACCTGCTCCTGCTGACGGTGGTGTTCCTGGCCGGCACGCTGATCTTCGGCTTCCTCTGGGCCTGGATCCTGGAGCGGCCCGGCGCCGGCGAGGGGCTGTTCCGCTCGGTCTACCTCTTCCCGATGGCGGTGTCCTTCATCGCCTCGGGCGTGGTCTGGCGCTGGCTCCTGTCAAGCCTGCAGACCAGCGAGCCCGGCGGTGAGCGTGCCACAGGCCTGAACCGGCTGCTGGACAGCACGGGGCTCGGCTTCCTGCAGAACAGCTGGTGGTCCGATCCCAACTGGGGCATTGCCGCCATCGCCGTGCCGGCCATCTGGCAGCTCTCCGGCTACGTGATGGCCCTGTTCCTGGCCGGATTCCGCGGCATCCCGGAAGAACTGCGCGAGGCGGCGCGGATCGACGGCTGCAGCGAGTGGAAGCTCTACCGTCACGTGATCTTTCCGCAGCTGAGCCCGGTGATGCTCTCGGCTGTCATCATCATCGGCCACATGTCCTTGAAGCTGTTCGACCTGATCCGGGCGATCGTTCCCGACGCCAATACCTACGACATCCAGGTCCCGGCCACCATGATGTGGGTCAAGTACATCGGCAGCGACTACGCCGACTCGGCCGCCATCGGCACCATCATGCTGGTGCTGGTCGCGCTGGTGGTCGTCCCGTACCTCGTCTACACCTCGCGGCAGGAGAAGCGCTGATGGCCACTGCAACCGTCCCGCCGCCCGTCGAGGTTGCCCGGCCCCGGCCTGCGGCTCCCCGCACCGGCCGGCAGAGGATGAACCGGACGCTCAAGTACTCCATCCTGCTGCTGTTCGTGTTTGTGGTGCTGATTCCGGCCTACGTCCTGTTCATTACCAGTTTCAAGGGGCCGTCCGACGCCGATCCCTCCACCGCGTGGCTCTTCCCGACGACGTGGGAAACCGCGGGATGGGCCAAGGCCTGGGACACCCTGGGCCCGGCGTTGGGCCGCACCTTCGCCATGGTCATCCCCGCCTCGATCATCTCGGCCCTGCTCGGATCGATGAACGGGTTCGTGCTCTCCCGCTGGCGCTTCCCCTACGCCAACGTGGTCTTCACCCTCATCCTGTTCGGCATGTTCATCCCGTACCAGGCCGTGATGATCCCGCTGACCCAGCTGATGCAGGGTCTCGGAGTGCCCAACGGCATCCCCTCGCTGCTGGTGCTGCACATCGTTTACGGCCTGCCGATCTGCACCCTGATCTTCCGCAACTACTACGAATCCGTGCCGGCCGAGCTGATCGAAGCGGCGCGCATGGACGGAGCCGGGCTGCTGCGCACCTACGCCTCGGTGATCCTGCCGGTCTCCGCCCCGGGCTTCGTGGTGGTGCTCATCTGGCAGTTCACCTCCGCCTGGAACGACTACCTGTTCGCGGCGTTCTTCTCCTCCGGCTCCAACGGCCCGGTCACCATCGCGCTGAGCTTCCTGGCCGGCGGACAGCTGACCGACTACGCCGCGTCGATGGCCGGCGCGCTGATCGCCTCGCTGCCCACCCTGCTGGTCTACATCATCCTGGGCAAGTACTTCGTCGGCGGCCTGATGAGCGGTTCCGTCAAGGGCTGAGCGGCTCCCCCAACAACACCTGGCGCCTGCCTCCCCGGGGGAAGCAGGCGCCAGGTGTTCTTGTGATCGGGCCTAGATGTTGTGGCTGCCGCCCTCGCCGCGGCGGGTGTCGTCGGCAGCCCGGGCGCCGTCGTTGCGCGCGTCATCGACATGCCG
>NZ_JBNHGF010000104.1:0-7852 GCF_059091005.1 Arthrobacter sp. Y3223164 | reverse complement strand
CTGGAACTGCGGGAGGCGCGGCGGGCGTCGGTTCCGGCGATGACGAGCGTGGCGACAACGGACGCGGCGGTGACGGCCAGTCCGGCGGTGATCGCCTCGGTCCAGCCTGACCGGGCCTGGACGGAAAAGGCGACGGCGGTGATCACCGCGATGCCCACGGCGGTGCCGATGCGCTGGGCCGTCTGCAGCACTCCCCCGGCGCTCCCCGCGTACTCCAACGACACGTCGGCCAAAGTCAGCGTCTGGTTGGGGGTGATAATGAGGCCCTGCGCCATGCCGATGAACGACAGCGTCAGCAGCATCCACCAGATGCTGAGCAACCCGGCTGCCTCCAGTTGGATGACGGCGATGGTCGACGCCAGCCCCAGCAACGCGCAGAGGATCCCGGCGACGATCATTTGCCGCCCACGCTCCAGCACCCGCTTGCCGGACCAGTGCGACGAATAGGCGCCGAGCAGCGCGGCAGGCAGCCCGATCAACCCCGCCTCCAGAGCGCTGCCGCCCAGCCCCTGCTGGATGTAGAGCGCCACCAGCACCCACACGCTGGTCACGCCCATGAAGTACAGGCCGGCGATCAGCGAGCCGGCGGAGAAGCTGTGGGTGCGGAAGATCCGCAGGTCGACCATCGGGCTGCGCCCGCGGTGGCTGTAAGTATGTTCCCACCACGCCCACAGCGCCAGCAGTCCCGCGCCGCCGGGAAGCAGCAGCCAGATCCATGCACCGGCCCCGCGTTCGACGAAGGGCAGCAGCAGCGCCAGCACCGACAGGCCCAGCAGCACGGCCCCGACGGGATCGAGGTCGCGTTCGGGCTTGGTCACCCGGGGCAGGCCGGGGGCGCCTTCGCGGTCTGCTTCCCCGGGACGGTCACCGGCACTGCGCCGCGGTTTGAACCACATCAGCGCCAGCACGATGGCCAGGATCCCGACCGGTACATTCACGAGGAAGGTCCAGCGCCACCCGTCCTGGACACCGGCGAACTCAATGATCGTTCCGCCCAACAGGGGCCCGACGGCCACCGACACGCCAATCACGCTGCCGAGCGCCCCGTAGGCACGGCCGCGTTCCGCACCGCGGAAATACTGCTGGATCATCCCCACGGCCTGAGGATTCAGCAGGCCCGACCCCAGGCCCTGCACGAAGCGGGTGATGTTCAGGCTGAGCGGATCCGGAGCGAGTCCGGCGGCCACCGAGGAGAGCGTGAAGAGCGCGACGCCGGCGATGAACAGCGGGCCGCGGCCCAGAATATCGCCCGCCCGTCCGGCGGCCACCAGCACCACACCAAAAGTCAGCGCATAGCCGGAGAGCACCCACTGGAGGTCCGAGTCCGACGCGCCCAGTCCGGTTTGGATGGACGGCAGCACCACGTTGACGATGCTCACGCTCACCAGCGACATGAAGATGGCCACCAGCAGCACGGCCAGGATCCGCCACCGGCCGGGGTCGGGGACGAAGCCGGCCTCGGTGCCGTCGGGGCTGGCCGGTCGGGGCGCTGATCGGTTCTTTGGAGCGGGGTCGGAGGCTTGGGTCACCTACCATTCATACGCCGGGACGGCTCCGCTGCCAAACCGCGCGCCTGCGGCGACAGCCGCGTTAAACGAAAGAGCCGGAGCGGCAGGCGTTGGGGGAATCCTGCGGGTCCGGCTCTTCCACGGCCGGACCCAAGTCCAGCCGACGCGATGCGGGCCCCCGTTCCGAGCCCCACCGTTGTCAAGAGCATATCCCGCGGGCATCCGACCCGCGATGGGGAGAACTACCCATGCAGGTTAAGCGGTCTATCAGGGCTGTTGAGTATAGCCGCTTCGTTGGGCCGGCCGAACGCCCGCCACGTCACGTTCCGCCGCCGCGGCCGGCGTTCGCTCCCCCTCGCGACCCGGGAGACGCAAGAGGATACTGAAACCGTGGGACTGTTGAGCGGAGCACCTGCCCCTTTCGCCGATCGGCCCGATGCCGCCCGGCAGCTGGCGGCCGAACTGGCAGCATACCGCGGCCGCGGCGATGTCACCGTGCTCGGCCTGGCACGCGGCGGCGTCCCGGTGGCCGCGGTGTTGGCGAAAGAACTGGCCGCCGACTTCGACGCGCTCATCGTCCGCAAACTAGGCATTCCGGGCCAGCCGGAGGTCGCCTTCGGTGCCTTGGCCGCGCATGGCGGGCACACCGCCGTCGTCATGGTGGAACCGATAGTGGCAGAACTGCGCCGCCGCAATTACAGCGAACAGCGGCTGCAGGAGGTCCAGGACAGGGAACGGGCCGAACTGAAGCGGCGGCAGGAAGCGTATCTCCAGGGCCGGACGGCAGAGGTGCGCGGCCGGACCACGATCCTCTGCGATGACGGGTTGGCCACCGGCGCCACCATGAAGGCTGCGATCAACGCCGTACGGCAGAGCGACCCCCGCGAGATCGTCGTCGCGGTGCCGGTGGGCCCGCCGCAGGCCTGTGCCGAGCTCCAGAAACTGGCCGATGCGGTGATCTGCCTGCGCCAGCCGCGCAATTTCAGAGCCGTCGGCGAGGCCTACCAATACTTTAGCCAGGTCAGCGACGACGAGGTCATGGCAGCGCTGCCCCCGTAGCGGCGGCCGCCGCCAGGTTAAAGCACAGCGGACCGCCGCCGGCATCGCTGCCGGCGGCGGTCCGTCTCTGCAGTCCCGCGGAGGCCTTAGTTGGTGGCCTCTGGTAACTGGCGGGACTTAGCGGTTCTCGCGCGCTTCGGGGTGCTGCTGCAGGTACTCCTGGTGTGCTTCCTCCACGCGCAGGTTCTTGCCCTTGGTCTCCTTGACCACGGAGACCGCCACGAGCGAGATGACGCACAGCACCATGATGTAGATCCCGATGGAGATCGTGCTTCCGGTCCGGCCCAACAACAACTCGGCGATCAACGGAGCGAAGGCACCGCCAAGGATGGCACCAATGGCGTAGCCGATGGAAACGCCCGAGTATCGGACGTTGGCCGGGAACATTTCGGCATAGAGGGCCGACTGCGGGCCGTAGGACAGGCCCAGACCGATGGTCAGCACGAACATCGCGATGCCCATCAGCAGAATGCTCGCGGTGTCGATGAGCATGAACATGGGAATCTGCCACAGCAGGACCCACACGTAGCCAATCTGGAAGGTGCGGATGCGGCCGATCTTGTCGGAGAGAATTCCGCCGTACATGGTAAAGATCAACCAGCCGAAAGCAGCAAGCGTGGTGGCCAGCAAGACCGATGGGCGGTCCATCCCCAGGCCTCCGGCGTCCGCCGGCTTGGTGGCGTAGGAAGCGAAGAACGCGATCAGCAGGTATCCGGCGGCATTGTTGGCAATGAAGATCAGCGCGGTGAGGATGACCTCTTTCCAGTTGTGCTTGAACAGCTGGCCCAGCGGAGCGGCCGATTCCTTCTTGCGCTCCTGCATCTCCTTGAAGACCGGGGACTCGGACACGGAGCGACGGATGAAGTAGCCGACCAGGATCAGCACGACCGAGAACAGGAACGGTACGCGCCAGCCCCACGCAAGGAAGGCATCCTCGCTGAGGATAGTGGTCATCAGCCACATCACACCGGTGGCAAGGATCATGCCGATGGGAACACCGATTTGCGGGTATGCACCGAAGAAGCCGCGCTTGTTGACCGGCGCGTGCTCCACGGACATCAGCGCGGCGCCGCCCCATTCGCCGCCGGCCGAGAATCCCTGCAGGATGCGCAGGAACACCAACAGGATCGGGGCCGTGATCCCGATGTCCCCATAGGTCGGCAGCACGCCGATCAGGAATGTCGCGGCGCCCATGAGCACCAGCGTGAAGACCAGCATCATCTTCCGGCCCAAACGGTCGCCCAAGTGGCCGGCGACGATGGCGCCGAGCGGGCGGAACAGGAAGCTGATACCCAGCGAGGCCCAGGAAACGATCTGCGCCAGGCCGGCGCTCTCCTGGGACAGCGGCGCGAAGTACAACGTAGCCAGCACCAGGCCGGCGGCTTGCGCGTAAATGAAGAAGTCGTACCACTCGATGGTGGTACCGACCAAGGTGCCCGCGAGCACCTTGCGCTCTTCACGGCGGGCTGCTGGGCTGAGGTTGCCTGCCAGCTCTTCTGACGTTGACATATTTTCTCCGTTGAATTCACAGAACGGTTACCGAACGGTCGGTAATGTGACTGGAGCCATATTACCGGACAGTGACGGGCCACACATAGCGCCGCCATATCATTTCCATAACGCCCAAACGCTGCCGTGGTGCGCCACGACGTCGCTCTCCTGTGGGAACGACCGGAGCCCGTGAGCGCACCACACCCCAAAGAAGCTGCCGAGCACGGCGCTGCGTTCTATAGTTGGACGCTTTGTCCCGATATAGAACAATGGGACCTGTGAGGGCCGGCACAAGCACTGTGACCGGTTCCCGCCGCATTTCCCGTGCAGGACTTTCCAGAGGATGTACCGATGAGCCAGACCCCCATCAAACCCGCCCCGGCGCACTCGCAGACCCTGTCGCGCGGCATCAGGGCCCTGGAGATCCTGGCGGAGGCGCCGTCGCCGATGACGATCGCCGAGTTGTCCGAGGCGTTGGGGGTGCACCGCTCGGTCGCCTACCGGATCCTGCGCACGCTCGAGGACCATTCGCTGCTGATGCGCGATTCGGCTGGCAGGGTGCAGGCGGGGCCGGGCCTGGCCGCGCTGGCCCGGGGTGTTTCGCGGGACCTGCAGTCGGCGGCGCTTCCGGAGCTGACAGCACTCGCCAACGACCTGATGATGACGGCCTTTGTCGCGGTCTGGGACCAGCACGACTGCGTGACGCTGCTGACCGTGGAGCCGCGGCATACGACGGCACTGGTGCAGCGTCCGGGCACCCGGCATTCCTTTGCCGCGGGAGCCCCGGGCATCGCCATCCAATCGGCCCTGACCCGGGACCAGTGGGAGCAGCATGCTCCGGGCCAGCCGATCCGTCCGGAGGCCCGGCTCGCCAAGGCCGCCGGGTATGCCATCAGCCATGACGAGGTCATCCCCGGCGTCTCGTCGGTCGCCGTGCCGGTCACCGTCCCGGGGCAGCTCCCGGCTGCCGTGGCCGTGGTCTACATCCGGACCGACACTCCGGATGAGCAAATTGCCGAGGCCTTGAAGCGCTCGGCCGCAGTCATCGAGGCGGAGCTGCACTAAGCCCGGCCACGCCCCGCGGCGGCGGCTGCAGGAGCAAGGGGGCGGCGGTCAGGCGTCCCCGCGGCGCCGGACGACGGCGGCAGCGATCAGGCCAAGCACCAGCAGCATGGCTGAGGCGGCAATCGACACCAGGAACGCACCGGAGTGTCCCAGGTTCTCGGCCAGCGCCCCGGCTACCGCCGAACCAATGGCAGATCCGAGGACGACGCCGCTGGCGAGCAGCGTCATCACCGTGCCGAGCCGCTCGTCCGGAGCGACCAGGCTTCCGATGCCGTAGATGGTGACCATGGTGGGTCCGACGGGTACGCCGACCACCAGCAGCACGAGAATCATCGGCAGCACGTCGGCGGGCAGCAGCAGCAGGACGCAGAACGCCGTCATCGCCGCCGCGCACACGACCCAGCGGCTGGAATGTTTCCACCGTGCGGGCCAGTAGGCCACGGACAGCGCACCGAAGGCCGACGTCAGGCCCAGCAGCGCATACAGCAGGCCCGCGGTGTCGGCCGCGCCGAAGCTGCCGCCGAAGGCACTCAGGGCGTTCTGGGTTGCGCCGAAGAACACGCCCATGGCCACCATCCCCAGCACGGGGATGGCCACGAGCGGCCAGTTGATCCGCACCGGCGAGGCGGCCGCAGCGGCTCCGGGATGCGCCTTGACCAGTCCGGGCGTCACCGGGACGACCGCACGGTAGGTGGGGTGGACGGCAAAGGCAGTCACCATCGTCACGGTCAGGGCGGCGGCCAGCACGAAGGGCAGCCACGGGGCAATCAGCGCCGCGAGCAGCCCGACCAGGGCCGGTCCGAGCACGAACGTCAGTTCGTCGGCGGTGCTCTCGTAGGACAGCGCCGTGTCCAATACCGGCTTGTCCTTGCGGGTCATCGCCATCCAGCGCACCCTGGCCAGCGGGCCGACCTGCGGACAGGTGGCCCCGACGGCGAAGGACGCCGCAAGCACGGCCACGGGGCCGGCTCCACTGTCTCCGATGTAGACGCAGGTCAGCAGTACGGCAATCGCGCAGGTGTGTGCGGCAGCCGCGACCAGCAGCACGGGCCGCTGACCGACCCGGTCGGCAAGATAGCCGAAGAGCGGCGCGCCGGCGGCCGAGCCGATGCCTACGGCACCTGCGGCGAAACCGCCCGAGGCGTAGGATCCGGTGCTGACGGTGACCAGTGTCAGGGCGCCGACCGTGAGCATCGCCAGCGGCAGCCGGGCAAGGAATCCGATGGCCAGAAAAGAGGTTCCGGCCATCCGCGCCAGCCGCGCGTAGCGGCCGAAGGGGTTTCGGGTCTTGCGACGTCGGCGGCCGGAGGTGTCGTTGCCGGGGGCTTGTTGCTGGGCGGGCGCACCGGAATCAGAAGCAGTCATCGGTTTTTCCGTTGGTTCGAACCGCGCATCGTCCCGCCTCCCGATGCGCACAACCCGGATAACATAACCATCATACCGGTGGTCAGGCGGCCCCGGTGAGCACGGTGCGGACGGAGGAGCCGTGGCGCCCCTTCGTGACTTGGAGCTGGGCGCCGATGCGCTGCTTCATCTCCGCTACGTGGCTGACCAGGCCGATGACCCGGCCCCCGTCACGCAGTCCCTCCAACGCATCCATCACCTGCTCCAATGCCTGCTCATCCAGGCTGCCGAATCCCTCATCGACGAACAACGTCTCGATGTCCACGCCGCCTGCCTCTGCCTGCACTACGTCGGCCAGGCCGAGTGCCAGCGCAAGCGAGGCCATGAAGGATTCGCCGCCGGACAGGGTGGAGGTGCCGCGCCGCTGCCCCGTCCATTCGTCGCTGACGTGCAATCCCAGGCCCGACTTCTTGTTGCCGGACTTCGAGTCGTCGTGGACCAGGGTATAGCGCCCGTCGGTCATGGCAATCAGGCGTTCGGAAGCCGCCGCCGCAATCTGCTCCAGCCGCGCAGCCAGGACGTAGGTGGTGAGCGTCATCTTGCGTTCGTTCTCGCCCAGTCCCCTGACCGTGTCCGCCACTGACTGCAGGAGCTCGTGCCGTTCCGCGATCGGGGCCAAGCGGACTTGTTCCTCGTCGAAACGCCGGCGGTAGCTGGCAAGTTGTTGCTGCGACGCAGTCAACACCCCGTGCCGCACGTGGTGCTCCTGCACCAACCCGTCCAGGACCGCGGCTTCCCCGCGTGCCGCGTCCAGTTCCGCGGTCCCCGGCAGTGTTTCGCCCTTCTCGAGCGCGGTGCGGGCACGGACGACGGCTTCGGAGGACTCCAGCACCTGCAGCCGCTGGCCTGCTTCGGTGTAGGCGGTGTGGCGGCGCTGCAGTTCCTGCAGCTGTGCCGGTGCCAGCAGGGACACCCGGATTTCGTCTTCGGAGGCGAAGCTGGACTGCCCGATGGCCGAGGCCAGATCGGCTTCGGCCTGCTCCAACGCGTTGCCGCAGTGGCGGTGCTGTCCCAGGACGTCCAGGGCAGCGGCCAGCAGTTGGTCGAGGCGGGACAGCGAGGCCGCGTGTTCGTGCAGGCTGCCTCCGTCCGGACGGGCCTCGCGCAGCTTCTGCTCGAGTTCCTGCACGCGTTCCCTCCCGGCCTTGAGGTCGGAATCGGCGGAGGCCTTGGCCACGGCCAGAGCCGACAGCTGCCGGCCGTTCTCGTCGAGCTGCTCGGTCGTGGCGGCCGCCCGTTCCTGCAGTTTTGTGCGCCGTTCCCGCACCCCGACGGCCTCGTCCAAACGGGCACGGGCGGCGACGACGGCGGCGGCCGCTTCGGCG
>NZ_JBNHGF010000103.1:0-7874 GCF_059091005.1 Arthrobacter sp. Y3223164 | reverse complement strand
GCTACGTGGGCAACGCGGCGGAGGTGTTCCCCGAGATCCTGCGCCGGCACCGGGCCGGCGAGATCACCGTGGACGTGGTCACCGACCAGACCCCGGCAGCAACGCGGGCATCGCCAACGCTGCCATCAACTTCGCGATGGCCAAGCAGGCGAACAACAAGAGCTTCTACGATTGGGGCGGCAGCGGGCCGTGGGGCTACGACTGCTCGGGACTGACGCAGGCGGCGTTTGGCAGCGCCGGTCGCTACCTGCCCCGCGTGGCGCAGGACCAGCTCGACTCCGCACCGCACAAGGTGCCGCTCGCCCAACTTCAGCCCGGCGACCTGGTCTTCTGGGGCGAGCCGAATGCCATCTGGCACGTGGCGATCTACATCGGCAACTGGCAAGTCGTCCATGCGCTAAACGACAAGGATGGTCTGACGGTGACCAATATCAGCCACATGTACGGCAAGCTGCACACGGTCGGCGCCCGCTGGGCCGTCTAGCCTGCACTGCTTAAAAGGGGCGGGCCCGGAACCTTTGAGGTTCCGGGCCCGCCCTTCTGCTACCTGCGGTTATTCGGCGTCGGGCAGGGGGCCGAAGTTGCGGCGGTCGTCCAGGCGAGGGTCATGCTTGTCCGGCACCACCATGACGGGGCCCTTGGCATGGTGCAGCACGCCCTGGCTGGTGGAGCCGAGCAGCATGCCGGCGAAGCCGCCGCGGCCGCGGGTACCAACCACCAGCAGTTCGGCGGTGCGTGACGCCTCGATCAACAGTTCTACCGGGGAGCCGTCCTGCACTTCACCGGTGACGCGCAGATCGGGGAAGTGGCTCTTGAGCCACGCCACGCCGGCGTCGAGCTGCTCACGGATATCCGCATAGAGCGCTTCGCGGTCCAGCGGTGCCGGCACCCACGCCAGCGAGCCCGTGAACGGTGGCATGGCGCAGATGACCTTCAGCGGATAGCCGAGCCGCTCGGCCTGCTCTGCGGCGACCAGGGTGGCGTTGCGGGCCTGCTCTGAACCATCAACCCCGACCACGACGACCTTCTGGATGTCCTCGGGGCGGATCGCCTGGTCCTTGGACCGGGGAAGCTCGATGTCCAGGTCACCGAGACGCGGCGCGCAGGCCAGCGGAATCGTCACCGTCGGACAGGAAGCGTGGGCCGGGACGGCGCTGCTCACGGAGCCCAGCAACCGGCCCATGAAACCACCGCGGCCGCGCGTACCGACCACGACCAGCTCGGCCTGTTCCGAGAGCTCCAGCAGCACCCCGGCGGCGTCGCCGGTTTCCACCCGCGCATCGATGTCCAGGCCGTAACCGGTAACTTTGGACACCGCCTGCTCGAGCACGGCTTCGGCGCCTTCGCGGATCACCGAATCGTCCAGGGTGGCATAGCCGGCGTCCATGCTGGAGGCAGCGAAGACCGGAACGGTGTAGGCGGTCACGACGTGCAGCGGGGTTCTGCGCCGTTGCGCCTCCTCCGCAGCCCAAACCAACGCGCAGATGCTCTGATCGGAGCCGTCAACTCCGACGACAATGCCGCGGGGTGCCGCGCCCTGTCCGGCGTCTGAACCTGTGGCTTCTGTCATTCGTTCCGCCTCCCTCAACGTCGCACGGGCATCCTCGCCCGCTACCCTCAGCTTACTCTGCAACAAAGCGCTTCTCAGTGGCCGAAAAGTTATGTAGGCTTCGATGAAAATTGTGTTAAATAACAGTTTCACAATGCGTGTGCGGGCGTCCTTTCGCCGCCCGAGGTTCTCGCTACCGTACAAGGAGTCCGTGCAGTGAGTGGCGTTTCCGTACCAGAAGTGCCTACCGAATACACCACCGCGGTGGTCATCGGTTCCGGGCTGCCCGGACTGGCCGTGGCGAGCGAGCTCAGCCGCCAGGGCGTGTCGTCAATCGTCGTTGAGGGGTTGCTCCCCCAGCCGGCCGACCAGGGACGCAGGTCCACGCTGGCGGACTCGACGCACCGGAGCGAGCGCAACGACCTGCTGCGGTTGCTGCAGGCGTACGCCGCCAGCCATGCGCTGGACATCCGCCACAGCACCCATGTCTGCGGCGTCACCAAGACGTCGGAAAAACCAGCGTCGGCGGCACCGGCGGACCCGTCCAGGCCACCGGCTGCCTCTGTGGCCCACGCACCCGCGATGAGCAGGGACAAGAACCAGAAGTGGGTCATCCGCACCGAAAACGGCTTGCTGGTCGCCGATTCCGTCGTGCTGACGGGCTGCGCGCAGAACCAGATGCGCCGGCTGCTCCGGAGCCTGGGCATCGCGGCCGGCGCAAACCTCGCCACCGTCCTGAAAGCGATCGGCCTCTACCTGGTCGGAGTGGCGGATCTGCTGGCGCCGAGCACACGGGACATCATCCGGCAGGCGAAGGTGGCCGGCAGCGCCATCGCTTCCACCTCCCGGCCGGCCGTCGCCTGACGCCGGGCGGGCGGGAAAACAGCGGCACCGTACGCTCTCCGCTAGACGCGGGGCGGCGGGAAAACAGCGGCGCCGTACGCTAGTCGCCTGACGCCGGGCAGGCGGGAAACAGCGGCACCGTACGCCGCCGCGTGCCGCAGGGGCTAGAATTTTGGGGAAATCCCTGACCATACCACTTACCTGTGGAGGACATCCCCCATGCCCCAAAAGGGAGCAGTAGCCGCCAAGACTTCGGTGCTCGACCGCTATTTCGAGATCACCAAGCGCGGCTCCAACTATTCGCGCGAAATCCGCGGCGGCCTGGCCACGTTCTTCGCGATGAGCTACATCGTGGTGCTGAACCCGCTGGTCCTGGGCGGCGCCGATTCAACCGGCGCCATGCTCGGCGCCGAACGCGTCGCGGCGGTCACGGCCCTCGTGGCCGGAGTGCTGACGATCGTGATGGGGGCGTGGGCCAAGTACCCGTTCGCCCTGGCCACGGGCCTGGGCGTCAACGCCTTCATCGCCATCACCGTTGCGACCAATCCGGGCCTGACCTGGCCGGACGTGATGGGCCTGGTGATCCTCTCCGGCATCACCATGCTGATCCTGGTCCTGACCGGTTTCCGGACCGCGGTGTTCAATGCCGTGCCGCAAAGCCTCAAGACCGCCATCGTGGTGGGAATCGGCATGTTCATTGCCCTGATCGGCCTGGTCAATGCCGGCTTCATCCGCCGCATTCCGGACGCGGCGGGCACCACCGTTCCGGTGGGGCTCGGGTTCGACGGCGTGCTGCTGGGCTGGCCGATCCTCGTCTTCGTCGTCGGCCTCATCCTGACGATCGCCCTGGTGGTCAAGAAGGTCAAGGGCGGCATCCTGATCGGCGTCATCGCCGCCACCGTGCTCGCGGTGGTCATCGAAGCGGTGGCCGACGTCGGCCCGTCGATGGGTCCCGACGGCCCCAATCCGCTGGGATGGTCCCTGGTAGTGCCCGAGCTGCCGAGCGGCAGTTGGGTGGGGCTGCCCGACCTCAGCCTGATCGGCCAGGCCAGCCTCTTCGGTGCATTCGGGACGCTGGGCGTCACCGCCGCTTCCCTGCTGGCGTTTGCGATCCTGCTGAGCATCTTCTTCGACGCCATGGGCACCATGGTCGGCCTGGCCAACGAGGCCGGGCTGACGGACAAAGAGGGCAACATCCCGAACGTCGACCGCGTCCTGATGGTCGACGCCGTGGGCGCCATCGCCGGCGGCGCGGGATCCGTCTCGTCCAACCAGATCTACGTCGAGTCCGGCGCCGGGATCGGCGAGGGCGCGCGCACCGGCCTGGCCAACGTTGTCACCGGCCTGCTGTTCCTGATCGCCATGTTCTTCACGCCGCTGATTTCGCTGGTTCCGTTCGAGGCGGTGGCGCCGGCGCTCGTCGTCGTCGGTTTCATGATGGTGTCGCAGGTGGGCAAGATCGACTGGTCCGACTGGGGCGTGGCCATCCCCGCCTTCCTGACCTTCACGCTCATGCCCTTCACGTATTCCATCGCCAACGGCCTGGGCGCGGGCTTTATCGCCTACGTGCTGGTGCGCACGTTCCAGGGCCGGGCCAAGGACATCCACCCGCTGATGTGGGCGGTGGCCGCGGCCTTCGTGCTCTTCTTCGGCATGGGCCCGGTTGAGCAGCTCATTGGCTTCCGCTGACCCCAGGTCCGTCGAGGCGAAAGGGACCGGTACCGCCCGCAACGGGTGGTACCGGTCCCTTCGGTTTTACTCGCTTGGCTTGCGCCGTTGCGACTAGGCCTGGGCCCGCACTTCTGCTTCCGTGCGTGCCAGGTCGGCCCGGTCCAGGTCGCGCAGGGAGGCGCCCTTCGTTTCGCGGGTGAAGATCACCGCCACGACGGTGATGGCCGACGCGACCACCAGGTACAGGGCAACCGGCAGCCAGTGCTCGAAGTCCTTCAGCAGCGTGGAAGCGATGATGGGGGCGAGCGAACCGGCGAAGATCGACGTCACCTGGTAGCCCAGCGAGACACCGGAGTAGCGCATCCTGGTCGGGAACATCTCGGCCATGATGGCCGGCTGCCCCGCATACATCAGCCCGTGCACGGCAAGGCCCAGGAAGATTGCGGCCAAGATGATGATCGGGTTCTGCGTGTCGAACATCGGGAAGGCGACGAAGGCCCAGACCCCCGACAGCACGGCGCCGGCCATGTAGACCGGGCGGCGGCCGATGTTGTCCGACAGGCGCCCGTAGAACGGGATCACGACGAAGTGGAAGGCGTGCGCCAGGATCAGCAGGCCCAGCACCGTGGTGACGTCGAAGTCGTGAACGGTCTTCAGGTACGTGATGGAGAAGGCCACCACGATGTAGTAGATGATGTTCTCCGCTACGCGCAGCCCCATGGCAGTGAACACGCCGCGCGGGTACTTCTTCATCACTTCCACGACGCCGTAAGACGTGGACTTCACCTTGGCGGACTCGGCCTGGGCCTCCAGGAAGATCGGCGCCTCGGTGACCTTGGTGCGGATGTAGTAGCCGACGAGCACGATGACTGCAGAGAGCCAGAAGGCGACGCGCCAGCCCCAGGCCTGGAACTCGGCCTCGGAGAGGATGCCGGACATCACCCACAGCACTACCGTGGCCAGCATGTTGCCCATCGGCACGCCCGCCTGCGGCCAGGACGCCCAGAAGCCGCGCTTGGCTGCCGGGCTGTGCTCGGCCACCAGGAGTACCGCGCCGCCCCATTCGCCGCCGATGGCAAAGCCCTGGACGAACCGCAGCACCACCAGCAGGCCCGGCGCCCAATACCCGATCTGGTCGAACCCTGGCAGGCAGCCCATCAGGAACGTGGCGGCACCGATCAGGATGATGCTCACCTGCAGCAACTTCTTCCGGCCCAGCTTGTCACCGAAGTGGCCGAACACGATCCCGCCCAGCGGCCGGGCAATGAAGCCGACGGCGAACGTGACGAAGGCGGCGATGATCGCGTCCAGTTCGGTGCCCGCATTCGGGAAGAACAGGGCGCCGAACACCAGCGTGGCCGCCGTGGCATAGAGGAAGAACTCGTACCATTCCACGACCGTGCCGGCCATGGAAGCGGTGACGACCTTGCGCAGGACCGACGGCGGCGACTCGTGCGTCGCGCCGGATCCGGGTCCGGTGGGGGTAGCGTGGGCGCTCATCATTCTCCTTGCATGGCGTGCGGTTAATGCGGCGTTCGCCGCCGGGACTCCCCCCGCACGCTGTGAGTGTGGTCACAATCAGACGTAGCCGAGTATTCCCCGCTCCCGCATGTGCATCAATGACAAACTTTGCAGGCATGGTCTGCAAAGATGCAGATATGCCTCCCGCGCCGCAGTCCGCCAAGCCGGACGACCTGATCATCCTCCTCGCCGTCGCCCGCACCGGCCGGTATACCGTGGCGGCCGAGAACCTGGGCCTGAACCACACCACCGTCTCGCGCAGAATCGCCGCCGTCGAAAAGGCCCTGGGCGGCCGCGTGTTCTCCGGGGCGCCGGGCGGCTGGGAGTTGACCGACCTGGGCCGCAAGGCGGCAGCGGTCGCCGAGCGGATCGAAGAATCGCTCACGGAGCTTGGCCGCACACCGGATCAGGCGGACCGACTGGCCGGTGTGGTGCGAATGTCGGCCACCGACGGTTTCAGCGCGTTCGTCGCCGCCCCGGCGATCGCGCGCCTGCAGCAGCGCCATCCCAGGCTCAGCGTGGAGATCGTTACCGCCGCCCGCCGGGCCACGCAACACCGGCCGGGCCTGGACTTCGAAGTCGTCGTCGGGCGGCCGCAGGTGATCCGCGCGCGATCCATCCGGCTGGGCAACTATGTCCTGGGTCTCTACGGCTCCCGTGATTATCTGGCCGAACACGGAGTACCGGACAGCGTGCGCGTGGCCATGAACCACCCGTTGGTCTATTTCGTCGACTCCATGCTGCAGGTTGACGACCTCGACGCCCCGCGCCGTTTGCTGCCTGCGATGTCCACGGCCCTGGGTTCCACCAACGTGTTCGTCCACGTCGAGGCAACCCGTGCCGGTGCCGGCCTCGGCCTGCTGCCGTGCTTCATGGCCAACCGCCATCCGGACCTGGTCCGGATCCTGCCGGGGGAACTGGAGGAGCGGCTCGGCTACTGGCTGGTGGCGCGGCCGGAGTCGCTGCGGCAACCGGCGGTGGCGGCGGTCGTCGATGCGCTCAGGCGCGAGACCCGCAGCAGGGAAGCCGAGCTGATGGGGAAGGGAACCGGCATCCGGTGAAAGGATTAATGACCGAGATGCCGGGCACTGGACCTAACTTGGGGGGATTAGGTTCTCAGCACCCGGCATCCGGCGCCGGATCAAATCCGGCTGAGCAGACATAGCGCTCCAGCCACCATCCATAGTGTCGAAGCCGTTCTTTCCATGCCTGCCTCCGGAGAGCCAGCCGCAAGCGGCTCGCTCCCGGGCCTGGTACGGCCGCTGCACGGCCGTTCTTGTCCATCTTACAAACAAATTCCGGCCGAAGTCATAACGTTCCGGGAAAGGTCCTAATTGGCCGGCCGGTCTTGCCGGATCGCCGATCCTCTGCAAAACTTCTCCACTCTCGGCCCGTCCCACAGCTGTGCCGGCATGGCACCGTGCAGCAACTCCCGGACGAGTCCGGGACCGGTTTCCAGCGGCTGGTCGCTGGCAGCGATGACCACGTTTCCGTGCCGGCGGCCCTTGAGCATCGGCGGGTCGGCGATGATCACCCGGTGCTCGAAAACCTCGCCGATGGTCGCCGCCTCCTCGCGGGCACCGATCAGCCGTGGCGTGTCGCCGCAGTTCACCAGGTAGACCCCGCCGGGTGAGAGGACTCGCCGCACCGCCCGGGTGAATTCCAGCGTGGTCAGTCCGTACGGGGTCTCGCTGCCGGAGAAGACGTCGCGGACCACCAGGTCCCGGCTGTCCTCGCTCAGTGATTCGGTGACCTCCCTTGCTTCACCCACCCGGATGCGCACCAACGGCGCACGCGGGATGTCGAACCACTGGCGCACGAGGTCGGCCAGCTTCGCGTCGATCTCGACCACTACCTGGCGCGCCTCCGGGTACGCGGCCGCCAGGTAGCGGGCCATCGAGCACGCCCCGCCGCCCAGGTGCAGGGCCCGAAGCTTAGCCCCGGGTCCCCATCGGGATGCGATCAGCGCCGCCATCCAGCGCATGTATTCGAAGTCCAGCCGCAGCGGATCGCCGACCACCACGTGGGAGGACTGGACGCCGTTGATCTTGAGCAGCCAGCTGTCCGCCGAGTCGGGCTCGCGGACCAGCTCGGCTGTCCCGGAGGAAATCTCATAGCGTCCCTCGGCCGGCCCGCCGGACGCCTCCGGCTCCCGTGCCGCCTCGGCACGGGTGCTTCGCCGCGCCATCGGCTACTTGACCAGCGCCAGCGCGAAGCCGTCCCAGCCCTTGCCGCCCACGGTCTGGATCGCCGTGGCGTCCAGGCGCGGGTCGGAGCCCAGCAGCGCCAG
>NZ_JBNHGF010000102.1:0-7886 GCF_059091005.1 Arthrobacter sp. Y3223164 | reverse complement strand
GCCGGTGTTGCCATGCCGGCGCGGCAGCGGACGGAAGCCGCGCCGGCGGGGCCGAGAGCCGGTGCGGCTAGGCCCTGCCGTCCTGGTAGACGTCCGGAATGCCGTCGTTGTCGGCGTCGACCTGTTCTTCGGCCTCGATGCGCCGGTAGTGCCGGTTGCGGGCGCGCAGCACCACCGATGCCAGCAGCGCGGCCAGCAAGGACGCCGCGAGGATGGCCACCTTGGCGTGGTCATTGGCCGGCGTGCCAAGCCCGAAGCTCAGCTCGGCCACCAGCAGGGAGACGGTGAAGCCGATGCCGGCCAGCATGGCGATGCCCAACAGGTCGACCCACTTCATCGACGTGTCCAGCTCCGCCCGGGTCAGCTTGGTCATCAGCCACGTGGTGCCGAGGATGCCGATCGGCTTGCCGATCACCAGGCCCGCGATGACGCCGACCGCCACCGGATCGCCGAGGGCGGAGGTAAATCCATCAACCCCGCCCACGGCGACACCCGCGGAGAAGAACGCGAAGACCGGGACCGCGAAGCCGGCGGAAACGGGCCGGAGCCGGTGTTCGAAGATTTCGGCGAGCCCCGGACCCGCTTTCGGTCCGCCGCTGGCCTTGCTGCGCAGTACCGGGACGGTGAAACCGAGCACCACGCCGGCGATGGTGGCGTGGATGCCGGAGGCATGGACCAGGGCCCAGGCCACGATGCCGACGGGCAGCAGGACCGCCCACAACGCCGCGTGATGCTTCCCGAAGAAGCTGCGGAACTTCTGGGCGAGGAAGGCGTAGAGCGCGATGGGGACCAGGGCCAGCAGCAGGGCCGGGACGTGAATTTCACTGGTGTAGACGAACGCAATGATGGCGATGGCGATGAGGTCGTCCACCACGGCCAGCGTCAGCAGGAAAATCCGCAGCGCGCTGGGCAAATGCGAGCCGATGACGGCCAGGACCGCTACCGCGAAGGCAATGTCCGTCGCCGTCGGGATGGCCCAGCCGCGGATGGTTTCCGGACTGCCCCAGTTGATGGCTGCGTAGATGACGGCGGGAACCACCACTCCGCCAACGGCGGCCGCGACCGGCACCATGGCCTTCCGGGGGCTGCTGAGGTCCCCCGCGACGAACTCGCGTTTGAGCTCCAGCCCCACCAGGAAGAAGAACACCGCCAACAGCCCGTCGGCGGCCCACGCCCCCAGGCTCAGCTCCAGGTGCCAGGGCTCGTAGCCGACGGTGAAGTCGCGCAGGGCGAAGTAGCTGTCTGCCGCGGGCGAGTTGGCCCAGATCAGGGCGACGACGGCGGCGGCCACCAGCAGGGCTCCGCCGACGGTTTCCTTGCGCAGGATTTCGCCGATTCGCAGCGCTTCGGCATAACTTCCGCGTCCCAAAACCTTGGGCCTGGCGGATGATTCGGGGGTCTTGGCGGCCATGGCGGGTCCTCAAAGGGTCGACGACAGAACTGCCGACCAGACTTCCCGGCGCACCGGATTCCACCCTACCCGGGCACGCGGCGAGCGCCAAAGCCGGGCGGCGAGCATCACGGCCGGCCCGGCTAGCCCCCGGCCAGGACCATCGCCAACAATCCGACGACGGCAGAGAGCACGCCGACGGCGGTGAGGATCTTGCCCAGCAGCAAGACGATCCGGCCCGGCCGCTCCGGCTCCGAGACCTGCCAGCGGTCCGGCCGCCGTGCGTCGTAGAAGACCAGCACGTCCGACCCGGCGGCTACATCGGAGCCCGTCCCGGTCGGGAAGACGCCCTCCAGGAATCCATGCCGGGTGTCGAACCAGCGCACACCGCGGCGCCGGCCGTCGTCAAACGCGACTCCGTCGGCGCGGTGCCACCGGGTTCCGGCCAGGCGGAGCACAGCGGCCACGAAGAGCAACAGCAGTCCCGGGATCAGGGCAGCCCACGTCAGCACTTCGGACACCAGTCCGATCGACGCGGCAAGATCCGGCATGCTCAGATCGTATGACACCTTGGGTATGCGGCGGAGAAAATGCTGCTGAACGTTGCACGGCCGTCAACCCCGACGTCCCGACTGGCAAACGTGTTGGGCGCGGACCGTCGTCGTCGTTCCGGGGATCATCACGCCGACTGCCGGGTTTCGGGGCGGCACCGGGGTAATTTTTCGCCGGCCGGGCACGTCCAGACGCAGCGGGAGGGCCAAACTGCATGTACCGTCAAAGGAGTGGCCTGCCGCGGTCGATCCGCTGCGGGCTTATCCTGTGGCGGCAGCGTCTGTAACGCCCGCCCGCCCACGCCTACCATGGGTGACAGCAGCCCCTTTTCGGGTTGGCGCCACTATGTTTTCGGAGGTTTTTTGTGACCAGCATGCCTGCAGTGCAGGACGCGTTCTACGCCGAGCCCGAACCCGACCGCGCACCCGAGTCGACGGTCGAAATCGCCTCGCCCGCCGCCGTCGTCCGCCTCACGGAGCGCCCCGACGTGGTCATGGTCAAGGGCGGTTACGCACTGGTCAACACCACCCTGACGCCGCACCAGGCGATGGTGGAGGACCTGCTGTTTGTCCGCAGGACGCTGGACGAGGCGCAGATTCCCTACCTGCTGGTGCGTGGCAACGATGCCCGCCCGGTGGTGGCGGTGAACTGGGAGAAGCGCGACGAGCTGCGCGCGGCGCTGGTGGCCGCCTGCGCCGACGAGCCGTTCTACTCGCTGACGGTGGACGCGAACAAAAAAACCGCACGGCTGGTGGCCGACGGCGAGCTCGCCGAGGGCGACCGGTCGCGCGCGTTCCGGTTGTACCGCCCGCGGATCGAGCCGACCGGCGGGCTGCGGTACGGCCAGGGCACGGGTGTGCAGGTGGAGCTGTGGCGCTGGGAGAACGACCTGATCCACCTGCCGATTGAAAACTCGCTGACGCGCCGCACGCTGCCGGCCGCGGAGGCGGTGCGCGGCGAAGTTGAACGCTACGGGCACCGCTGGCCCACCATCGAGAACATGTTCGCCGACCACGCCACGGACATCGACTTCGACATCGACATCGTCTTCTCCTGGGTGGACGGGAACAATCCGGAGTACCGCCGCTACCGGAACAGTTTCATGGAGCACGCCGTGGTGGGCGAGGGCGACGACGCCGAGGCGCGCTTCCGCCAGATCGACGAACTGCGGTACGCGCTGCGTTCGGTCTACATGTTCGCGCCCTGGATCCGGCGCATCTTCATCTGCACGGACTCGCCGCTGCCGGCGTGGCTGGACGCGGAGCACCCGGACATCCGCGTGGTGCGCAGCGAGCAGCATTTCCGCGATCCGTCGGTGCTGCCGGTGTTCAACTCGCAGGCGATCGAGGCGCAGCTGCAGCACATCGACGGCCTGGGCGAGCACTTCCTGTACTCGAATGACGACATGTTCTTCGGCCGGCCGGTGGGGCCGGACATGTTCTTCTCCCCCGGCGGCATCACCAAGTTCGTGGAGGCGGACACCCGGATCGGACTCGGCGACAACCACCTGGACCGGTCCGGTTTCGAGAATGCCGCCCGGGTGAACCGCAGGCTGCTGCACGACCGTTTCGGCAGGATCACCACCCGGCACCTGGAGCACTGCGCCGCGCCGCTGCGCAAATCCGTGCTGCTGGAGATGGAGGAAGAATTCGCCGAGGAGTTCAAGACGACGGCCGCGAGCCGCTTCCGGGCCAAGGACAACATCTCGGTGACCAACTCGCTCTACCACTACTACGCGCTGCTGACCGGCCGCGCGGTGACCAATCCCGGCGCCAAGGTCAAGTACGTGGACACCACCATGTATGCGGGCCTGAAGCAGCTGGAAAAGCTGCTGCAGAAGCGAAACAGGGACTTCTTCTGCCTCAACGACGGCAGCTTCCCGGAGGTCCCGGCCGAGGAACGCCAGCGCGTGGTCACGGACTTCCTGGCCCGCTACTTCCCGCTCCGCGCGCCGTGGGAGAAACCGCCGGCGGCGTAGTCTTCCGGTTGGCGCAGCTTCTTCGGCGGCGCAGTTTCCCTGGCTAGCAAAGTTTCCCCGGTTTCCCCGGTGGCGGGGTTTCCCCGGCTAGTGGTGTGCCGGCATCCGGCCCGGGCTCACGGCGTCGGGAATGACGACGGCGGCGGCCTCGAGCAGCTGCCGGGTCTGCTCCGCGCTGACCTGGCGGCCCACCGGCAGGCCGCCGCGCGCCGGAACCACCGAATGGACCACGGTCTCCTCGTAGACATGGATCATGTTGTAAGCCTGCGCGGCATCGCGGCCGCGGGTGCTGCCCGCGTCGGCGGCCAGATCCTGGGTGTAACAGGTGGCGGAGGCGACAGACACCGGGATCCCGGCCACGGTGCCCGTGGTGGAATAGTGCAGGTGTCCGGCGATGATCGACTTCACGTCACTGCCGCGCAGCACCTCGGCCAGTTCGGCCTGGCCGCGCAGTTCCACCAGCACGGACAGGTCCTGCACGCTCGGCAGCGGCGGGTGGTGCATGGCCAGGATGGTCCCGTGCGGTGCGGGTTTGGCCAACTCGTGGGCCAGCCACTGCAGCTGCTCGTCCTCCAGCCGGCCGTAGTGCGCCCCCGGCACGGTTGAATCCAGGGTCACCACGCGCAGTCCGTTGACGTCGTATACCCGGTCCAGCGGCTCGGAGCCGCCGGGTTCGTCCAGGAGCATGGTCTTCAGCCCGGCACGGTCGTCGTGGTTGCCCATCGCCCAGATCACCTGGGCTCCCAGCCGGACGGCTGCCGGTTCGACGATCCGGCGGAGCCTGCCATAGGCTTCCGGTTCGCCCTTGTCCGCCAGATCGCCGGTGAATACCAGGGCTTCGGGGCGGGATCCGGAGTCTTCCAGATCCTCGAAGATCTGCTCCAGCCTGGCTTCGCTGTCCACAGCCCCGTAGAGCCGGCCGTCGCCGCCCACCAAGTGGGTGTCGCTGATGTGAAGTAAGAAATGGTTCGGCCGTGGATGCTCGGCCTGACGGAAGTCCATCATCTACCTTCTGTTGTTCGCCGGACGCCTGCTGTCCAGTCCACTACAGACCATCCAAACAGAAAAAAGCTGAACTGTGGATTAATTCGGCCCGGCAGTTACGTATATTGCGGCTAACTTTTCTCCACGATCCCGAAATGGGCGGCGAACAGCGGAGCGAGCTCGCCGATCTGGGTGGAGGTCATGGCCGCCCCGCGCAGGCCTTCCAGCCCGGCCAGTTCCCGGATGTCCAGGCCACGCAGGTCAACGTGCGCCAGCTTCGCCCCGGTCAGGTCGAGCCTGCGGACCCGGCTGTCTTTAAAGGCCACCCGGCGACCGGTCGCGCCGCCCAGATCGAGTTCGTCCAGGATGCAGCCGGCAAACGCGACGTCCTGAAGTTCCGCTCCGCGCAGGTTCACATACCCAAGCTTGCAGTTGCGGAACTCCACCGATTCCCACTCGGATTCGTAGACTTCGGCCGACCCGAGGCGGGAGCCGTCGATCACCACCCGGCGGAAGCGTGAGCGCGGCGCACTGAAGTCCGGCGCATTCAACCGCTCGAATGTTACGTCCACGAAACCGGCAGAACGCAGGTCCGCCCCGTCTGCGGAAACATCCAGGAATGCGCATTCCGTGAAGGAGGCACCGGCCAGCCGCCGGCCGTCCAGTTCCACACCGGCAAACAGCTTGCCGGCCACGCGGGCCTCGGGAATCAACGCCGCTACCTGCCCGGGTAACAGTTCCCCCACGTCCGGGGCGTCGAGGCGCGGCGTGAAGTCGTCGGGTTTAGCCATCTACGGAGCATAGCCACAGTTCCGGACATGGGCCGCCCCGGCCCAAAGGCGGTTGGGCACCAATTTGGGGCGGTTCTCCCTGCTGTGCGCGAACACCCCGTGCGCATCCGCCCCGGGACGGTGTTCCATGGGCAGCATGCATCTACTCGTCCTGGGCGGCACGGCCTGGTTGGGACAGGCAATCGCTGCCGCGGCGCTGCGCCGCGGCCACCGGGTCACCTGCCTGACCCGTGGAACGTCCGGGTCCGCTCCGGCCGGCGCCCGACTGGTGCGCGCGGACCGGGAAGCTCCGGACTGTCTGGACACCGTCGCGGGCCAGCACTGGGACGCCGTGCTCGATGTCTCCCGCCAGCCCGGCCAGGTCCGCCGTGCCGTGGCGGCGCTGGCCGGCACGGCGGAGCACTTTGTTTTCGTGTCTTCCTGCAGCGTCTACGCCGACCACCACACCCCGGGCGCCGACGAAACTTACCCGTTGCTGCCGCCCCTGGCCTCGGACGTGATGACGGCTCCGGACGTCTACGGCGAGGCGAAGGTCGCCTGCGAGCAGGCGGTGCAAGGCGCCTTTGGCCCCGACCGCAGCCTGATCGTCCGCCCGGGCCTCATCGCCGGTCCCGGCGACACCACCGACCGCACCGGCTACTGGCCCCTGCGCTTCGCCCGGCCGGTGGCCGACGACGGCGCCGTCCTGGTCCCCGATGCGCCCGGGTTGGACGCCCAGGTCATCGACGTCCGGGACCTCGCCGACTGGCTCATCGCCGCGGCCGAACAGCGGTTGGCCGGCGAGTTCAACGCGGTGGGCGACGCGTTTCCGTTGACCGAGCATCTGGAAATGGCGCGCCGGGTCGCGGACCACGCCGGTCCGGTCCTGTCCCTGGGCCAGGAGGAACTGGCAGCGGCCGGCATCAACCCCTGGGCCGGCGAGCGGTCCTTGCCGCTCTGGCTTCCGCTGCCCGATTTCGCCGGCTTCTCCTCCCGCAGCAACGCGGCCGCCAAGGCAGCCGGTCTGGCGTTGCGTCCGCTGCGGGACACGTTGGCCGACACGCTGGTGTGGGAGCTGGCGACCGGCGCCGACCGTCCCCGCAAAGCCGGCCTGGCGCCGGACGACGAGCGCCGGCTGCTGGCCATCGCGCACGCGGGGTCCTGAGGATCCGGCCATGGAGCCCCGCCAGCGGTTCGCTCGTCTCGGCAATGGACTCCGCTTTGCCTATGCCGAGGCCGGCTCCCCCGGCGGCACCCCGGTTCTGCTGGTTCCGGGCTACGGGGACTCCTGGCGGTTTTGGGTCCCGCTCTTGGACCGGTTACCGGCGTCGCTCCGGCTGATAGCGCTCAGCCCCCGCGGCCACGGCGATTCGGACAAGCCCGCCACGGGCTACCGGTTACACGATTTCAGCAACGACCTCGGCGATTTCCTGGACGCCCTGGCCATCCCACGGGCCGTGATCGCCGGGCACTCCAGCGGCGGCTATGTCGCACGGCGTTTCGCCGTCGACCAGCCCGCACGGGTCCGGGCCCTCATGCTCATCGGCTCTCCGCTGAGCCTCTACAAGCGCCGGCCGCCCTTTGCCCCGACCATCGAGGCGTTCCGCGATCCCATCGACCCCGCCGACGTCCGCGCCTTCGTGGAGTCCTTCACTCTGCTGGCTGACCCCGGCGAGGCCGTCCGACAGGCGGTGCTGGCGGACGCGCTCAAGATCCCCGCCCGCGTCTGGCAGCAAACGCTGGCCGGGCTCGCCGAGGCGACTCCCCCGCCACCGGAGGCCGTCAGGGCCCCGACCCTCGTGGTGTGGGGCGACGACGACGACCTGCTAGCCCCTGCCGAGCAGAATGTGCTGGCCGATGCCATCCCTTCCGCCCGGCGCAACCACTACCCCCGGGCGGGGCACACGGTCCTCTGGGACGCCCCCGACCGTGTCGCCGGGGACTTGCTGACCCTCGTCACGGACGGCGGGAAAATCCTTGAGGCGCCCGGGACACAGTTGTAGCGTGGCAGGCAGCAGTCCTACCGCACCGCTGCCCAAGGAGGCACGCCGTGACCATTCCACCGCCGCCGGAGCCGGCACACGATCCGAACGAGCCGGGACCCAGGCACCCGTTCCCGCCGGAGCCGAATCCGGATCCCTTCGCGCCGCCCACGCCCGAACGGCCCGAGCCCAGTCCGGATCCCAATGCGCCGCCCACTCCCGAACGGCCC
>NZ_JBNHGF010000101.1:0-7889 GCF_059091005.1 Arthrobacter sp. Y3223164 | reverse complement strand
CGCGAGGCGCCCCCGGCCACCGGCTGGCCAGGGCAAAGGGTCGAGATGCACTACATCGGCGGCTGATCGGACGGCCGCACCGCAGCCGCGCGTGGAACCGATGGCGCCACCGCCGGCAAGCCGGATCCGGCCCCGGACAGCACACCGCCCGCACCCGAACCGGAATACGGTCGGACGCGGGCGGTGCGGGACTGGGCCCGGACTTACTCAGTGGCCGCGGGCAATCCACTCGTCGAGCTGCGGCGCTTCGGCGCCGATGCTGGTGGAATCGCCGTGACCGGTCTTCACCGTGGTCTCGGGCGGCAGCGTCAGCAGCCTGCCCTTGATCGACTCGATGATCGTTTCGAAGCTGGAATAGCTGCGGCCGGTGGCTCCCGGACCGCCGTTGAACAACGTGTCCCCGCTGAACAGCACGTTCTGCGATGCCAGGTGGAAGCAGACCGATCCGGGGGAGTGGCCCGGAGTGTGGATGGCCTGCAGCCGCGCTCCCGCGATCTCGAAGGTGTCGCCGTCCTCGATTGCGTGGTCGGGTGCGCTGTCCGGGAAGACCGCGTCCCAGAGCATCCGGTCGGCGTCGTGCAGGTAAACAGGTGCCTTCACCAGGTCCCGGAATGCACCGACGGCGCGGATGTGGTCGTCGTGACCGTGCGTGAGCAGGATGGCCTTCACGCTCCGGGAGCCGACGGCGTTGGCAATGGCCTGCGGATCATGTGCCGGATCGATGACGATGACCTCGGTGGCATCGCCGACGATCCACACATTGTTGTCCACGTCCCAGGTGCCGCCGTCCAGCGAGAACGTGCCCGAGGTGACCAGGTTTTCGATTGCGGCGCTCATGCGACCTCCACCACCGAACGCAGCACCTTGCCCTCGTGCATCTTGTCGAACGCGGCCTCAACCTCGTCGAGCTTGATCCGCTCGGTGACGAAGGCGTCCAGGTCCAGGTTGCCCTGCTTGTAGTGGCTGACCAGCATCGGGAAGTCGCGGGACGGCAGGCAATCGCCGTACCAGGAGGACTTCAGCGAGCCGCCGCGACCGAACACGTCCAGCAGCGGCAGTTCGATCTTCATGTCCGGCGTCGGGACTCCCACCAGGACCACGCGCCCGGCCAGGTCGCGGGCGTAGAACGCCTGCTTGTAGGTTTCCGGACGTCCGACCGCTTCAATCACGACGTCGGCGCCGTTGCCGCCGGTGAGCGCCCGGATGGCCTCCACCGGGTCCTGTTGCTTCGAGTTGATCCCGTGCGTGGCACCCAGCGACTTGGCCAGCTCCACCTTGTTGTCATCGATGTCGACGGCGATGATCGTGGTGGCGCCGGCCAGCTTTGCGCCGGCGATGGCGGCGATGCCCACGCCGCCGCAGCCGATCACGGCCACGGATTCGCCGCGCTTGACCTCGCCGGTGTTGATCGCCGCGCCGATGCCGGCCATGACGCCGCAGCCGAGCAGTCCGACCGCCGCCGGGTCGACGTCGTCGTCCACCTTGGTGCACTGGCCGGCGGCCACCAGGGTCTTCTCGGCAAAGGCACCGATGCCCAGGGCGGGGGAGAGCTCGGTGCCGTCCTCGAGGGTCATCTTCTGGGTGGCGTTGTGCGTGTTGAAGCAGTACTGGGCTTCACCGCGCCGGCAGGCCCGGCACTCGCCGCACACTGCGCGCCAGTTCAGGATGACGCGGTCGCCGGGCTCAAGATCGGTCACGTCGGGGCCGACGGCGCTGACCACGCCGGTGGCTTCGTGGCCGAGCAGGAACGGGAAGTCGTCGTTGATCCCGCCCTGCTTGTAGTGCAGATCGGTATGGCAGACGCCGCAGGTGAGGATGTCCACCAGCGCCTCGCCCGGGCCCGGATCGGGAACCAGGATGGTTTCGATGGAGACCGGAGCATTCTTTTCCAGGGCCACTACTGCCCGAACCTTGTGAACCATGCGGGAGTGATTCCTTCCTAGCGAAGTCTGGCGAGGCCGTCGTCGGCCGTCCTGCCCCATCCTAGGAACAAAACAGGGGCGCCACAATTTCCAAAACGATTGTTATGGAAACTGCGGCGCCCCGTGGCCCGCGGTCCGGATTCCGCCGGTGGAGCCTGCCGCTGCTAGACGCCCAGGCGTTCCTTGACCAGGGAGAGCGGCGGGTTCGTGGCGCTGCTGCCATCCGGGAAGAGCAGGGTGGGAACCGTCTGGTTTCCGTCGTTGAGCTTCTCGACGAGCTCCGCGGTGCCGGGGACCTCTTCGATATTAATCTCGGTGTAGCCGATGCCCTGCGCATCGAACTGGGTCTTCAGGCGGCGGCAGTACCCGCACCAGGTGGTGGAGAACATGGTGACGGTTCCGGCAGCAGGTGTGTAATCCAAGATGGCTCCTTCTGGTCTGAAAGCTTGTGTACATGTCAACGTCTCACCGGGCGCGGTCATTCCCGGCGCCGGCCGCGGCGGCTGCCGGGCGGGGAGTACCGCCGGGGTGCGAGGCCGTTTAAGGGCCGCGCGCCGGGCTTCCGCCGCGCGGCTGGACCATAATGGAGGCATGTGCGGCAGATACGTCATGGCCCGGAGCACCGGCGACCTCGTGGCTTCCTTCGACGTCGATGAGTCCTATGTCGAAGAGATCCAGCCTTCCTACAACGTGGCTCCGACCGACGAGGTCCCCTTGATCATCGACCGCAAGCAGGCCGACGGCGAGGGAGTGTCCAGGAAACTCATCCTGGCCCGGTGGGGCCTCGTGCCGCCGTGGGCCAAGGACCCCCGCTCCGGCGCCCGCCTGATCAACGCGCGGATGGAGACCGTGACGGAGAAACCCTCGTTCCGCAAGGCGGCGGCCAGGAAGCGCGGATTGCTTGTTGCCGACGGGTATTTCGAATGGCAGAAAACCGAGGACGGCAAGATCCCGACCTACCTGCACGGCGAAGGCGACGAGGCGCTGGCTTTCGCGGCTTTGTTCGAGAACTGGCCCGACCCGGCCCTGCCCGAAGACCACCCGGAGAAGTGGCTGCGCACCTGCACCATCATCACCACCCAGGCGGCCGATGCGCTCGGGCATATCCATGACCGGACGCCGCTGATCGTTCCGCCCGGCCTCTATGCGGACTGGCTGGATCCGGAAACAACATCCGAGGCCGACGTGCGGCAGCTGCTGGAGGCCATGCCCGAACCGCATCTTGTCCCGCGGCGGGTCAGTTCGAAGGTCAACAACGTGCGCAACAACGGGCCCGATCTCATCGACGAAGCAGCATGAGCGCCGCCGGGCGCCCCGGAATCGGGGATCGTTCCCTGAGCGGCATCCCTGCAGCCATTGTGTGCCGGCCCCGGCTGCCGGAAGCTGGGATGGAGTAACCGCGCCCGCGCCGCCACGGCGGGAACCAGGGGAGGAAGCCAATGTCCGGACGGTACGTGGCCAGTTCGACGGCGACCATTGCGGCGCCGCCGGACCGTGTCTGGTCCGTGATCACGGACCCCGAGGCCATCAGGGGATTCATGTTCGGCACCGAGGTGCAGACCGATTGGAGCGTTGGCGGGCCTATCCGATGGCGGGGCGAGTGGGAGGGCGAGGCGTACGAGGACAAGGGCCAGGTGCTGGAGTTCGAACCCGGACGGCGGCTGGTCGTCACGCATTTCAGCCCGCTGTCCGGCCGGGAGGACGTGCCCGAGAACTACCACCGTCTCGTCTGGACGCTGGAGGCAGTTCCGGGCGGCACGGAGTTCACGCTGTCGCAGGACAACAACGAGACGGCCGAGGCGGCGGAACACTCCAAGCTGATGTGGGACAAGCTGGTCCACGACGTGAAGTACCTCGCCGAGCACGACGGCTAGGCTCCTTGGCCGCCGCACGGCGCGCGCCTGGCCGTCCTGCTGCAGTAGGCAGTGCTGCTGCGCTTGGCCGCCGTGCGGCTGCGCGCTGAGCCGCCGTTGGCGGGCGGCCCGATTTTGTCAGTGCCCGAACCTACGCTTGATCTTGGATTCGAATACATATTCGAATAGAATAAGAGGGTCAAGTTCTTCGGTGGGCGTGTTGGCAGGGGCGCTCGCCGGGGATTATGACCCGTTGTCCAGATGAAAGGCGACTGGGACATGGGTGTTTTCAGCGAAGCAGTTGACGTTGTGTGTTCCCCTGCCGGACAGCCGCTCCGGCTGCGCTGGCAGGGCAGGAGCTACCGCATCGTCGCGGAACCGGTGCGTTGGTACGAACGCCGCAAATGGTGGGCGGAGGAACTGCGTGCGGAACGGGGCCGGGGCGCGGGACTGGTGGACCATGAGATCTGGCGGGTGCAGGCGCGGCTGAATGGCCGGTCGCAGATCCGCACCCTGGACCTATCCCATCAGGTGGATACCGGACGCTGGCGCCTGATCCGCGTCCATGATGCCGTCCGGGAGTTGAGCGCCTGACCGCGCTACGGTTCCCGCCGGCCTTTCTGTCAGCCCCCGGTTCGCCTCGGCAGTCCGCCGGATGCCGATCCCGAGACCCGACCGTTGTTTGGAATGTCCATGAGCTTTACCCACCTGCACGTATCCACGGCGTACAGTGCCCACTACGGTGTCTCCTGGCCGGAGGAACTGGCCGCAGCGGCCGCTTCCTTCGGTGCCGACGCCTTGGCCTGCACCGACCGGGACGGTCTCTACGGCACGGTCAAGCACCTGAAGGCATGCCTGGCGACGGGGATGGATCCGATAGTCGGCGTGGACCTGGCCGTCCAAGACGGCGGCGGTCGGGACACCGGCCGCGTTGTGGTGCTGGCCCATGGCGGGAACCAGGGCAGCGGTTACCATGCGCTCTGCCGCCTGGTCTCGGAAGCCCACGCCGGCACGGCTGCCCGCGGGCGTTCCGCCAGCCGCCGGACGCCCGGCGTGACGGTGGATCAACTCGCCCGGCATGCGGGCATTCCGGACGGCGGACCGGCCCTGACGGTGCTGGTGGGTCCTTTTTCCGACGTCGGACAGGCGCTGCGCCGCCGTAGCTACGCCGAAGCCCGCCGGCTGGCCGGACGCTGGCGCAGCGGACTGCCGGCCGGGGCGCTCGCAGTGGAAATTGTCTCCCACCTGAGTGCCCCGGGGGAGAATCTCAGTACCGCCCACGCGGTGCGGATGCTTAACCTGGCCGGGGAGTTGAATCTTCCCGCAGTGCTGACCAACGCCGTGCGCTACTGCGAAGAGGACGGCGCCGCCACTGCAGATGTGCTGGACTCGGCGAGGGCGCTGACAGCCTTGTCCAAGCTGCCGGATCTGCAGCCGAGCGCCCAGGGCTGGTTGAAATCCCCCGACCGGATGCAGGCCCTGGCGCGGGAAATCGTGCAGGCAGCCGGCGGCGGAAGCAAGGACGTCATCCGCCTGCTGGCCACGACGGAAGCGGTGGCCGACCGGTGCCGCATGGATCCTTACCGGGACATGGGGTTCAAGCGCCCGGTGGTCCCCGAAGCCTCCGTCATCGGGATCGACGGGGATCCCGTGGCCGAGCTGGTCCAGCGCTGCGAAACCGGCATCGCCGAACGGTTTGGCGGAATGTCCGGACGGGCGGAGAAGGAACTGCGGGACCGGCTGGCCCATGAGCTGGGCATCATCTCGCGGCTGGGCTTCGCCTCCTACTTCCTGACGGTGGCCGAAGTGTCGCGCATGATCACCGGGATGGGCGTGCGCGCCGCGGCCCGGGGATCGGGTGCCTCGAGCCTGGTGAACTATCTGCTCTACATCAGCCACGTGAACCCCCTGGACCACGGGCTGATCTTCGAGCGCTTCCTCTCCCAGGACCGTTCCACCCTGCCGGACATCGACATCGATGTGGAAAGTGCAGAGCGGCACAACGTCTACCAAAAAATCTTCGACCGTTTCGGCAGCCAGCGGGTCACCCTGATGAGCATGCAGAACGGTTACCGTGCCCGCGGGGCGGTCCGCGACGCCGGCTTGGCGCTGGGCCTGCCGGAGGAGGAGATTTCGGGCATCGCCAAACAGCTCTGGCGGTTCTCCGCGCGCCAGTTCCGTGAGGCGATGGCGGAGAAGCCGGAGCTGCGCGCGTTTTCCGCCCAGGTGGAGCAGGACCAGCAACTGGACCTGCTGGTGGATTTGACCGAACGGCTGGACCGGCTGCCCCGGCATATCTCCATGCACCCCTGCGGCGTGATCCTGGGCGACAGCTCGCTGTTGGACCGCACCCCTACCCAGCCAAGCGGGCTGGGTCTGCCGATGAGCCAGTTCGACAAACACGACATGGACCCGATGGGCATGCTCAAGCTGGACGTGCTGGGCGTGCGGATGCAGAGTTCCATCGCCTACGCGCTCAAGGAAATAGCCCGCATACATCCGGGCAAGGACGCCGTGACGGCAGCCGGCCGGCATCCGGTGGGCGAGGACGGAACCGGGCCCGACTACATTGCCGCGGACGGGACCATCAACCTGGAACAGGTCCCGCTGGACGACGAGCCGACCTATGAGCTGATCCGCAGCACCCACACCCTGGGATGCTTCCAGATTGAATCGCCGGGCCAGCGCGAGCTGGTGGGCAAGATGGCCCCGCGGGACTTCAACGACCTGATTATCGACATTTCGCTGTTCCGTCCGGGGCCGATGCAATCGGATATGGTCCGGCCATTCCTGGAACACCGCCATGGCTGGGCGCCGGAGCGCTTCCCGCACCCGGATTTGATTCCGGTCCTCAAGGAAACCCACGGCGTCACGATCTTCCACGAACAGGTCCTGCGGACCTTCGACGTCTTCACCGGTTGCGGACTGGCCAAGGCGGACGAATTCCGCCGGCTGCTGGGCAACGAGGAAGCCGAACCCGCGGTGGAGGAATACTTCCGCAACGCCTCGCTGGACCGGGGGTATCCGCCGGAGGTGGTCGACACGGTGTGGGGCACGCTGAAGTCCTTCGGCAGCTTTGGCTTCTGCAAAGCCCACGGGGCCGCCTTCGCGGTGCCCACCTACCAGACGGCCTGGCTGAAGGCCCACCACCCCGAGGCGTTCCTGGCCGGGCTGTGGCAGCACGATCCGGGAATGTACCCGCTGCGCCTGCTGGTGGCCGAAGCGCGGCGGCTGGGCATCCCGATCCTGCCGCTGGACATCAACCGCAGCACCGACCGCTACCAGGTGGAACGCGTTCCCTCCGGCAGCGGCGAAAAGCTGGGGATCCGGCTGAGCCTGACCGGCATCTACGGGCTCTCGGCGGCCGAGCTCAAACGCATCGTCGTCGGCCAGCCGTACGAATCGCTGGCCGACCTGCGCGCGCGGGCCAAGGTCGGCAAACCCGCGCTCAAACGCCTGGCCCAGCTGGGCGCCTTCGACGAGCTGAACCGCCGGACCGGCCAGCGCGGCGGCCGGGCGGCCAGCCGGACGGATTTGGTCTACCATCTGGACCAGCCGGACAGCCGCCCGGTTCCCCAGCGCTACCAGCCCACCGAGGGCCAGCTGTCCCTGCCGCTGGGGGACTTGGAGCTGCGCCATCTGGTCCCGGTCTTCCCGGAACCGACCACGGTGGACAAGGTGCGCACCGAACTGGACCTGCTCTCGATCGACGCCAGCTCCCACCTGATGGAGAGCTACGCTCCGCTGCTGGCCCAACTCGGAGTCACCCAGGCCAAGGACCTGCTGCAGATGCGCAACGGGAGCGAAGTAATGGTGGCCGGCATCCGTGTGGCCACCCAGACACCGCCCATGCGCGGCGGCCGTCGGGTGGTTTTCATCAGCGTGGACGACGGCACCGGCTGCGTGGACGCCACCTTCTTCCAGGAAGCCCAGGAACGCTCCGGCCCGTTGCTGTTCGGCACCGAGATGCTGCTCATCCGCGGCCTCACCCGGCGGACCGGCCCCAGGGGAATCGGGCTGCAGGCGCTGGAGGCGTGGGACCTTTCGGACACCGCCAGCCTGCCGCTGCCGGGGCACCCTGTTCCTTCCGGGGCCGCGGCAGGACGGGGGCCGG
>NZ_JBNHGF010000100.1:0-7963 GCF_059091005.1 Arthrobacter sp. Y3223164 | reverse complement strand
CACATGCCGCCGCGGGCCTGCAGGAACGCAGCGGCCTGACCGCCTGGCCGGACGGTGATCTCCCCCGCGAGGTCAGGCGCGAGGTGGCCGGGCACACCGTGACCGGCTATCTGGCGCTGGTGGACGAAGGCGGCACCGTCGGTGTGCGCGTCTACCAGACTCCTTCCGGCCAGCAGGCGGCGATGCGCTCGGGCATCATCCGGCTGCTGGTGCTGCGGGTGCCCTCGCCGCAGCGGTACGTGCTGGACCACCTGAACAACACGGAGAAGCTGACGTTCACGCAGAACCCCCACGGTTCGGTGGCGTCGCTGATCGACGACTGCACGCAGGCCGCGGTGGACAAGCTGGTGCCGGCCGAGCTGCCCTTCACCCGGGCCGGCTTCGACGCGCTGTACGAGCAGGTCCGCGCGGAACTGATCGATACCGTCTTCACCGTGACCGCCATCGTGGAGAAGATCCTCTCCAGCACCCGGCGGATCCAGAAGGAGCTGAAGTCCAACGCCAGCCTGGCCCTGATCAGTCCGCTCTCCGACATCAAGAGCCAGCTGGAGCAGCTGGTCTATCCCGGGTTCGTGGCGGCCACGGGTTATGCGCAGCTCAGCCAGCTGCCGCGCTACCTCGAGGGGATTGAGCGCCGGCTGCAAAAACTGCCGACCGCCGTGGGCCGGGACGTGCAGCACATGGCAGTGGTGCAGCGGCTCGAAGACGAGTACGACGACGCGAGGGCGGCGCTGAAGCCCGGCAACCTGGACGGCTCGGGGCTGGACAGGGTTCGCTGGATGCTGGAAGAACTGCGGATCAGCTTCTTCGCGCAGGAACTCGGCACCGCGTATTCGGTGTCCGAAAAGCGCGTCCGAACGGCCCTGAACGAGGCCCTCGCCGGCTGAGGCATGCGCGTCAGTCGGCGGGGACGACGTCCCCGTGTCCGGCCTCGCGCAGCGCCGCCCGGAGGCGCTTGGCTGACTCATCCATCACGGCCGGGTCCGGGTCCTGCTGCGCCCTCTTGAAGTCGAACTCGGCCTCCGAGTTGGAGGGCCAGACGTGCAGGTGCAGGTGGTTCACCTCGAAGCCGGCGATGATCAGGCCGGCCCGGGCGGCGCCAAAGGCTTCCACCTGGGCCTTGCCGATGGTCTGGGCGACCGCCGTGAGTTTCTGCAGCAGGTCGGCCGGGGCGTCGGTCCAGCGATCCACTTCCTGCCGCGGCACCACCAACGTGTGCCCGTCCGCGAGCGGGCCGATGCTCAGGAACGCCACCACGTCGTCGTCCTTCCAGACGAAGCGGCCGGGGATGTCGCCGTCGATGATTTTGGTGAAGAGGGTGCTCATGTACGCAGTCCTTGTCGGTTGGGGTCACTCGGGGGTCGGTAAGAGTCGGGCAGCTTCCAGCCGGGCTGATGGGGGTCCGGTCGGGTGACAGCGAAGGTTCGGCCGGCCCGGCTTCGGTGCAGGCAGGCCCAGACCGGTCGGTCGCCACGGTTTCGGCCCCTGCTCAACGGTTCAGCGATGCGATGTCCAGGACAAACCGGTAGGCAACATCCCCGGCCACCATGCGGTCATAGGCTTGGTCGAGGTCCGGTGCGCCCACCAGTTCGATGTCGGCCGTGATCCCGTGTTCGGCGCAAAAGTCCAGCATCTCCTGGGTCTCGGCGATGCCGCCGATCTTCGAGGCGCCGTAGGCGACTCGCTCGCGCATCAGCAGGTTGACCGGCACCGGAGGCATCGGCTCGGGCGGCACGCCCAGTTGGATCAGCGCACCGTCGCGGCGGATGGCCCGCAGGTACGGGGCCAGGTCGTGGGCCGCGGCCACGGTGTCGATGACCAAATCGACACTGCGGCGGGCGGCCGCGAGCGCCTCGGCGTCTCCGGTCACCACCACGTGGTCGGCGCCGAGCGCGCGGGCCGAATCGGCCTTGTCCGCAGAGCTCGTGAAGACAGTTACCGACGCTCCCATGGCCTTGGCCAGTTTGACCGCCATGTGTCCCAACCCGCCCAGACCCACCACGCCGACGGAGTCGCCGGCTTCGACGCCGAAGTAGCGCATGGGCGAGTAAGTGGTAATGCCGGCGCAGAGCAGGGGGGCCGCGGCGGCGGGGTCCAGTTCCGGGGGCACGCGCAGCACGAAGTTTTCATCGACGACGACGGACGTTGCGTACCCGCCCTGCGTCATCTCCCCGCCGTGGCGGCGGTCGCGGGCGCCGTAGGTGCCCACCGCACCCTTGTCGCAGTACTGTTCAAGTCCTTCCCCGCAGGCGGAGCAGTCGCCGCAGGAATCCACCATGCAGCCCACCCCCACCAGGTCGCCGACGGCATGCAGGGTGACGTCCTGGCCGATGGCCGTGACCCGCCCAACGATCTCGTGGCCGGGCACCAGCGGATACTCGATCTCGCGCCACTCGCCGCGAACCGTGTGGACATCCGAGTGGCAGAGGCCGCAGAAGGCAATGGCGATCTCCACGTCGTGCGGCCCGGCGGTGCGGCGTTCGATCTGCAGCGCAACCATTCCGGATCCGGGCCCCGTCACTCCGTAGGCCGCGGCCGTCCTCATACTGCTTCTCGGTGTCGGCAGGTCGGCTGCCGCGAGGGCCTGCTGCTCCTGGTCAGGTGTGAGCGGTTTCCCCAGCGGCGGCGGTGCCGGACGGCCAAGTGTCATGGGCCTGACGCTACCGTTTGCTGCTTCGCTATGCCACCACGGCACACCCTCTGTGACGCTTTCGGTGCCGTGCTGCAGGGCGCGGGCACGGGGCCGACCAGGCGGCTGATTACGGCGCGCTCCCCGTGGCTACCGGCAGCTCCGGATGTCCGCACCACTGCGACCAGGAGCCGGGGAAGAGCGCCGCATCCATGCCGGCCTCGGCCATCGCCGCGACCTGGTGGGCGGCGGTAATGCCCGAGCCGCAATAGACGGCCACCTTGCGTCCTTCCGCCCCCAGTTCCTTGAATCGTGCCGCGAGTTCCGTGGAGGGCAGGAAGCGTCCGTCCGGGGCCAGGTTGGCCGTGGTCGGTGCGCTGACGGCGCCGGGGATGTGTCCGGCGCGGGAATCCACCGGCTCGAACTCGCCGCGGTAACGCTCGACGGCGCGGGCATCCAGCAACAGCGAGGTACCCGCGAAATCCAGCACGTCCTCCAGCTCAAGCCTGGGCATCCTGCCGCTGCCCAGTTCGACGTTGCCCAGGCACGCCAGCTCGTCGCCGCTGTCCAGTTCAAACCCCTCGTCCCGCCAGGCGGCGAGCCCGCCGTCGAGCAGGTAGACGGAGTCGAATCCGCCGTCTTTCAGCAGCCACCACACCCGGGCCGCGGCCATGCCGCCGTTGTCATCGTAGGCCACCACGACGTCGTCGTTGTTGATGCCCCAATCGCGTGCGGCCTCGCGGAAGGCCTCCGGCTCCGGCAGCGGATGGCGTCCGCCCTTCGCTGACGGCGCCGACGCAAGCTGCGACGGCAGGTCAACGTAGACGGCACCGGGAATGTGGGCCTGGCGGTAGTGGCTGTGGCCGGCGTCGTCGCCCAGTTTCCAGCGAACATCGAGCAGTACGGTGCGCTGTCCGGAGATCATCCGTTCACGCAGTGTCTGCACGTCCATCAGAGTCCTCATGAGATCTCCTCCTGACTGCTGGCGGGCGTCGTTGCCCGCCGGTGTCCCGACAGTCCATCACAGCAGCACGTATTGGGCCAAGCAGCCCCGCCCGTGCCGTCCCCGACTCTCAGCCCAGCTCCACGCTCTCCCCCGGCGACAGGTGCCGGTAGCTGGTGCCGTAGTGGCCGCCAAAGAAGGTCACGTGCTTCTCCACCAACGACAGGCCGCGGTCGCTGAGCCCGGCGTCGTGGATCGGGTAGGCGTTCTCGGCGCGCATGGCGGTGACGAAGTCGATCACCTCGGCCGTCTTCGACCACGGCGCGTGGATGGGCACCAGAACGGTCCGGACGTCCAGTCCGTGCGGAACGATGAAGGAATCGCCTGGGTGGTACAGGCTGTCATTGATGACGTAGCCGATGTTGGCGACCACCGGGATGTGCGGATGAATCAGGGCGTGCTGGCCGCCGAAGGTGCGGATGCGGAACCCGGGCACCTCGAACTCCGTCTCCGGTTCGGCGGCATGGATCCGTCCCGCTGCCGCCGGGACCAGCGCCCGAAGGTCGGCGGCCACGGAGGCCGGGGCATACAACTGCATGTCGTCCGCCGCCGCGAGCACACCGGGAACTCGGTCCTGGTCGATATGGTCCGCATGCTCGTGGGTGACCAGGACGGCGGTAGCCCCATCGAGGGCCTGTTCCACTTCCGAGAAGTTACCGGGGTCGATCACCAGGACGTGTCCGTCCTGCTCAAGCCGTACGCACGCGTGGGTGTATTTTGTCAGCTTCATGGATCACACCCTAGCGGCGGGGGCCGGCCGGCGTGCGGCGGTTCGGCGTGTGAGCGGGCCGGCGTCCCGGCGCTGCAGGCGTGCCGGCGGTCTCGGCGTTTGAGCAGGCCGGCGTCTGAGCGGGCCGGCGTGCCCCGGTATTCAGGCCTGCTGGTAGGCTGGGATGCACCCCACGGGTGCCAGTATCAACAGCGAGGAGCCGAAGCGGACATGTCCGTTCCTTCAGCGAAACCGCAGGCGCAGCGCCGCGGTTCGGAACAGCGGGTGACCCGCCAGCGGGTGGCCGTGGCTGCCGCCCTGGACAGCCTGGAGGACTTCGTCAGCACGCAGGAACTGCACCGCTTGCTGCAGGACCGCGGCGACTCGGTCTCGCTGGCCACCACGTACCGGATCCTGCAGGCCATGGCCGACGACGGCCAAGTGGACGTGATGCGCAGTGGCGAGGGCGAGGCCGTGTACCGGCGCTGCGCCGTCGAACATCACCACCACCACTTGCTCTGCCGCACCTGCGGCAAGACCGTGGAGATTGAGGCTCCGGCTGTGGAGCAATGGGCCGCCCGGATGGCGGCGGAGCACGGCTTCACACAGGTTGCACACACCGTGGAAATGTACGGGCTCTGCCCGGACTGCAGCGCCGCCCCCGCCAGCGCTTAACCGGCGGTCACCCGTACCGCGGCACGTCGCACCGCCCGGCAGGGCTTAACCGGCGGTCACCCGTACCGCGGCGACGTCACGCCGCCCCACCTTGCCGCGCCGTTGCCGCCGTGCCCCGGCCAACCGGCAGACCACGTAGATCAGGAACGAAATCGTCGTCACGTAGGGGCTGATCGGCAGGCTGCCGCCGAGGGCCAGCAGGATGCCGCCCACCACGGCGGTCACCGCGAATACCACGCTCAGCAGCACGACCACGCGCGGCGAACTGCTTACCCGGAGCGCCGCGGCCGCCGGGGTAATGACCAGGGACAACACCAGCAAGGCGCCGACCACCTGGATGGACAGCGCCACGGCCAGTCCCAGCAGGAACATGAACACGATCGCGAGGGCACCCACCGGCACGCCGCGGGCATCGGCCAGGTCCGGATCGGCGCTGGCGAAGGCCAGCGGACGCCAGATGGCCACAAGCCCGAGCACCACCACGGCCGAACCCGCGGTCAGAAGGTTCAGCTGCACGGTGTCCACGGAGACGATCTGCCCGGTCAGCAGGCCGAACTTGTTCGCCGAGCGGCCCTCGTAGAGTGAGAGGAACAGGATCCCCAGGCCCAGCCCGAAGGACATGATCACGCCCGTGATCGAGTTCCGGTCCCGGGCCCGCATCCCCAGCATGCCCAGGACGACGGCGGCGATCACCGAGCCCACCAGCGAGCCGAACACCACGTTCGCGCCGATCAGCAGTGCGAATGCCGCCCCGGCGAAGGACAGCTCGGCGATGCCGTGCACGGCAAAGGCGAGGTCCCGCATCATCACGAACACGCCGATCAGGCCGCCGACCAGGCCCAGGACGGCGCCGGCAATCAGCGAGTTGCGCACCAGCGGGAGCAGGTCGCCGTAGTCGTTGAAGTTGAAGACCGCATTCAGCAGTTCCGATGCATCCATGCCTACACCACCTCGCTGTGGTGGTGGGTGGTCGCGTCGGGAAGCCCCACCACGATGATCCGTCCCTGGTTGTGGATGACCTCGACGTGGCTGTTGTACATGTGCGACAGCACCTCGGTGGTCATCACTTCTTTCGGCGTGCCAACGCGGAACTGGCCGCCGGCCAGGTAGAGCACCCGGTCCACATAGTCGATGATCGGGTTGATTTCGTGCGTGACGAAGACGACCGCGCTGTTCCTTTCATGGCATTGCCTATTGATCATGGAGCTCACGGCCTGCTGGTGGTGCAGGTCCAGCGAGAGCAAAGGCTCGTCGCAGAGCAGCACCTGGGGGTCGGAGGCCAGCGCTTGGGCCGCCCGCAGACGCTGTTGCTCGCCGCCGGACAGCTGCCCGACCGGGGCTTCCGCGTAACCGGAGGCGCCCACCATCTCAAGCAGTTCGTCCACCCGCCGGCGATGCCTGCGGCCGTTCAGCCTAATGCCCCACCGGTGCCCGTCCAGACCCAAGCCCACCAGATCGCGCGCACGCAGCGGGGTCTCCGGAGCGAAGGTCTTTTGCTGGGGAATATAGCCGATGTCCCGGCTGCCGCGCTCCAGCGGCCGCCCGTTGACCTCGGCCGTCCCACTGCTCAGCGGCTGCAGGCCAAGCAATACGCGCAGGAAACTCGTCTTGCCGGAGCCGTTGGGACCCAGCACCGCTAAGAATTCGCCCGGGTTGATGGTCAGGTCGAGGTCATGCCACAGCACGCGCTGGCCGAAGGACAGCGAGGCGCCCTGCAAGCGGACGGCGGGGGTCATGGCAGTCTCAGTTAACCACGGCCCGGCGTTCTGACCGGTCACGCGCCCAGCGCCTGGTCCACGGATTCCAGGTTCTCCGCCATCCAGGTCAGGTAGTCCTGGTCAGGCGGCAGGGTCTCGGTGAAGTTGAGGACCTCGATGCCCGCTTTTTCCGCCAATTTGCGTAGGCCCTGGGTCTGCGGGCCTTCGGTCTGTTCGTTATAGGCGACAAACCGTACCGATCCCTCGGTGATCAACTCCTCGGCCTCCCTCAGGGCTGCCGGCGCGGCGTCGCTGCCTTCCTCGGCCGCCTCCATGAAGCCTGCCGGGGTCTTGTTCTCGAGTCCCAGCGCATCGAAGAAGTGCAAGGGCACCGGATCGGTGGCCGCGACGGCTTCCCCGCTCGCCGTGGCGGCGAGTTCGTCCATGTCGCTCTGGAGGCCGTCAATTCCGGCGCGGAACTGCTCGGCATTGGCCCGGAACGTTTCGGCCTGCTCCGGGTCAAGGGCCGAGAGCTTCTCCGCGATGGCATCTGCAATCGCGGCCATGGTGGGCAGGTCGTACCAAACGTGTTCATTGAGGCCGCCGTGGCTGTGGTCCGCGTGGCCGCCGTCCTCCGTGTGCCCCGCGTCGGCGCCCTCGGTGTGCCCCGCGTCGGCGTCCTCGCTGTGCCCCGCGTCGGCGCCTTCTGCACCGGACAGCGGCGACAGCTCCACCGCAGTGATGAGGTACTCGTGGTCGACGCCGGTCTCGTCCGCCAGGGTGTGCATGAAGGTGTCATAGCCCCCGCCGTTTTCCAGCAGCAGGTCGGCCTGGGAGATCGCGAGCTTGTCCCGCGCCGTTGCCTCGTAGGAGTGTGGATCCTGGGCCATCCGGTCGATGATCGAGGTGACCTCGACGTGCTCGCCGCCGATGGTTTGGGCGACATCACCGTAGACATTGGTGGAAGCGACCACGCTCAGCTTGCCGTCACCCTCGGCCTCTCCCCCTGCAGCGGCGCAGCCGGACAGCAGCAGGGCGGCGGCGGCCAGCCCGGCCAGTGCAGGAACGGTTCGTGAGTGCCTCACGGGCAAACCTCGGTTCTACTCATAATGAGAATCAGTAACAATAAGGGTTTTCAGCTTAGCGCAGTTGCGAACCGTTCGCATTCGCCCTGGCGGGCGCGGCCAGTGGGGGGCGGACTGTCCGGGGCGCACAGGCAAGCGCGGCAGCTGGGCGGCCCGGGACCGGCG
>NZ_JBNHGF010000099.1:0-8009 GCF_059091005.1 Arthrobacter sp. Y3223164 | reverse complement strand
GGCGCCGTTGCCGCCGAGCACGGCGGGGCCGACGGACTGATCCACCTGGTGGGCGGCTGGCGCGGCGGCCAGGGCCTGACGGGGCAGTCGGACGAGGACTGGGACTTCCTGCACCGGCAGCTGATCAGCACGCTGCGGAACACCACCCGCGCGTTCTTTTCCCAGCTGGAGGCCTCGGCGTCCGGCCGGGTGGCCATCGTCTCGAGCACGGCAACGGATACCCCCACCGCGTCCGGCGCCAACTACGCTGCCGCCAAAGCCGCCGCCGAGAGCTGGATGTTCTCGGTGGCCGATGCCTTCCGCCGGGCCCAGTCCGGGCGCAAGGAGGATCCCGCCCCCCAGCGCTCTGCCGCCGTCGTCCTGGCCGTCAAGGCCCTGCTTGACGACGCCATGCGCCGGGCCGATCCGGAGAAGGCATTTGCCGGTTTTACCGATGTGGCAGACCTGGGCCGCGCCGCCGCCTCCCTGTTCACGCTGGACGCCGCCCGCCTCAACGGGGAACGCATCCGGCTGGCCTGACCCGGGTCCGGCTGTGACGGCACCCACTGATTAAGGAATACTGAAACACGTGACTGACTCCCCCCTGCTTTCCGGTTCCCTGCACGACACCGACCTGCGCGGCTTCGCCTCGGACAATTACTCCGGCGTCCATCCGGAGGTCCTGACCGCGCTGGCCCACGCCAATACCGGGCACCAGGTTGCCTACGGCGAGGACGCCTACACGGCGCGGCTGCAACAGGTGATCGCCGGACACTTCGGCGACGCCGCCCAGGCTTTCCCGGTGTTCAACGGGACCGGCGCCAACGTGCTGTCGCTGCAGTCGCTGTTGCCGCGGTGGGGCGCCGTCATCTGCACCTCCACCGCGCACATCAACGTGGATGAAAACGGTGCGCCCGAACGCGTGGGCGGGATCAAGCTCCTGGCGGTGCCGGCCGACGACGGCAAGCTCACTCCGGAGCTGATCGACCGGGAAGCCTGGGGCTGGGGGGACGAACACCGCGCGCAGCCGCTGGCCGTGTCCATCACGCAAAGCACGGAGCTGGGCACGCTGTACAGCATCGAGGAAGTCCGCGCCATCGCCGACCACGTGCACGAACGCGGCATGAAGCTGCACATGGACGGGGCCCGGCTGTCCAACGCGGCCGCCTCCCTGGGCACCGACCTGCGCAGCTTCACCACCGACGCCGGGGTGGACATCCTGTCGCTCGGCGGCACCAAGAACGGCCTGCTCTACGGCGAATGCGTCGTGGTGCTGAACCCGGATGCGGCCCACGGGCTGCAGTACCTGCGCAAGATGAACATGCAGCTGGCCTCGAAGATGCGGTTCATCTCCGCCCAGCTCATCGCCCTGTACGACGGCGACCTGTGGCTGCGCTCCGCTTCCCACGCCAACGCGATGGCCGCGCGGCTGCGCGCCGCCGTCGAGGGCGTCGAGGGGCTGTCCCTGACCCAGCCGACCCAGTCCAACGCCGTGTTCGCCGCGCTGCCGCCCGGGGTGGCGGACCGGCTGCGGCAAAAGTTCCGCTTCTACGACTGGGATTCGTCGCGCGGGGAGGTCCGCTGGATGTGCTCCTTCGACACCACCGAAGACGACATCGACGCCTTCGCCGCGGCCATCCGCAGCGAACTCTCCTAGCCCCGCGCCGGGATGCCCTCCGCTCCCCGGCGCGCCTGCCTGACGTCCTGCGGCATCAGGGCCTAATCTGGCTGTGTGAGTGCGATTGATCTCTCTGCAGTGCCGCCTGAGTTCATGCGCGCGCTGTCGGACCTGCGCCAAGCGCAGTGCCGGAATGAACTGCGGCTGGAGGAAATTCCCGCGCCCTCCCGGCTGGCCCCCTTCGCCGTGGCCCTCGGCGCGGAAGTCATCGCCGAACCGGGCCCCCGGCCGCTCCACGGCCCGGTGGTCACCGCCCTGCAGACCGCCGACGGCCCGGAACTGGCCACCGGCCGCTTCATCCTGCTGCACGACCCGGAAGGTTCGGCGGTCTGGGACGGAACCTTCCGGATCGTCACCTACATCCGCGCCGAGCTCGACGCCGACATGGGCAACGACACCATGCTCGGCTCCGTCGCGTGGGACTGGCTGGTGGAAGCCTTGGAGAACCACGGCGCCCCTTACCGCAACGCCGGGGGCACCGCGACCCGCATCCTGTCCGAAAGCTACGGCACGCTGAGCGGGCGGCAGGACTCGATCGACATCGAACTTCGCGCCTCCTGGACGCCTGCCTCCGCCGACATCCGCTCCCACCTGGAGGCGTGGAGCGACATGGTGTGCACCTATGCCGGGTTGCCGCCACTGCCGGAAGGTGTTGCCGCCCTGCCGCACCGCCGCCGCAACTGACCAGCCGACGCCCGCCTGCAGGGCAGCCCGTGTGCCGGCGCGTCCCGCCATTCGGCCGGGCACGAGCCACACGTTACGGACCGGCACCGGGCCGTGGCGAGTTCCCGGGTCAGCGCGGCAACGTGCGCGGCGTAGGGGTAGACCTGCCCAGGCGGCGGTCTCGTAGGAGTACACGATGAGGTAGCTGACAGTGGCCTGCTCATTCTTTTTACCGGACGGAAGCCGTTATGGCGGCATGGGCTCGCTTCCCGGGGTCTTGGCGCGTCTCGACGTCGAGCACATCGAAACCTGCTTCGCTGAGCAAGTGCCCCATCTGCTCGATGGAGCAGTAGTACGCCGTTGTAACAGCGTGTGGGAAAGGCTTGCCCGAAAAACCCTCGAAGAATCCGACGAGTAGTTGCCCGCCCTGGGCAAGGGCACGAGCGATCTCCTTGAGCACGAAGGACAACTCGTCTGGTGGCATGTGGATGAGGGAGTACCAGGCCAGCACACCATCCAGTGATCCATCTGGTACGTCTAGATTACGTAAGGAGGCAACGCGAAAAGGCACATCGGGAAAGCGCCCGCGGGCACTTTCAATGAATTCGGGAACAAGGTCGATCCCTTGCACATTGGCACCGCATTGGTAGAGGAAGTCGGTCCAATGGCCGGGTCCACACCCGGCATCAATCACGCAGCCGTCAATACTTGTCGCCCAACGTCCGATGCGTTGCCGATCCAGCTCGTGCATGTCCTCAACGGAACCAAGAATGCGCGTGTACTCGGCGGCACGTGCCCTATATGCGGCTCGGATAGATTCACTCCCCATGCTGACGAGCGTAGCGGTCAGGGAACAGCACCGAACGATACATGGGCCTGCGCCTCTATGCCGCTCTTTAACCGGGCACTTCGCCAGCATGGCGGCTAGCGTCAAGGACGCCGTGCCGGGCCCCTTACTCTTTGCGTCCCGCCACATGACTCCCAGGTGCCTGCTAGCCGTTCGTTTATCGGGCGTCAGGCCTCATCACACGTCGAGATGAGACGCTCAACCTCATCCGCCAGTTCCGGAACCGGTCGACGACCATCCAGTTCGTGGGACGCCCCTTTCCGAAGCAACGGTTCGACGTCGAGAACGTATTGGCGGATCACGGACTGGTCTGCCTCTGAGCTGCCGTAGGGATTGTTCTTACGAACCGAGACTCGCTCGATGAGGACTTCTACGGGTGCGCTCAGGAGAACAACAGCGGCGAAACGGTCATAGAAGCGACCTTGATTCTCGACAGTCCCCGAGACAACCAGAGACGAATGAGATGCCAGAAGTGCCGTCATCCGCGGTTCATCCCACGTTCCGTCAGGAAGCACCCAGGCGTCGTAGTCGGTGTCGATCGTTCGGTAGCCCCGCCGGGACAACTCGTGCAGCACCGTTGTCTTTCCCACGCCTGGCATGCCGGTGATCAAAACTCGAGACATGACAGCCGGCGTAAACGGTGCGCGAGAGTGCCCGGTAACCGAGATGCACGCACCAAATCAGCGCCCGCAACAGTTATCGAGCAACTGTCGCCTGTTCAGGTGCCCAGTAGGCGGCGTTCGTGGGCGAAGGCGACCAACTGGAGGCGGGTGCGCAGTTCGAGCTTGTCCAGCACGCTGCGCAGGTGGGTTTTGATGGTGGCTTCAGAAACGAACAGACTCTCCGCCATTTCACCGTTGCTCAGGCCTTTTGCCGCGAGCAGGAAGACGTCCCGCTCCCGCACCGACAACACATTAAGTACGGACAAGTCCGGGCCGATAGCGGGAACGGTGCGGGCTGCATGCTCGAAGAGAGAGTGAACGGATCCCGGGGCGATGACGGAGTAGCCGGAATGAACGGTCCGGATCGCCGCCAGTAGAAATTCCGGTTCCGCGCTCTTGAGCAGATACCCGCTCGCCCCGGCCCGCACAACCTGAACCACTGCCTGATCCCTGTTGAACGTGGTCAACGCAATGATCTTCGGCTTATCGATGCCGGCCGCCGCGGCGTGCTGCACGATCCGCCGGGTGGCTTCGACGCCATCCATTACCGGCATACGCAGGTCCATCAGCATCACGTCCGGACGCCGTTCGATTGCAAGGGCCACCGATGCTTCCCCGTCACCGGCCTCTCCCAAGAATTCCAGATCCTCCTGGCTCTCTATCAGCATGCGGATACCCGCCCGGAACAAGGGCTGGTCGTCCACCAGGGCCACGGTGATACGTGTCCCCTCCTCAACCACGGTGGTCCGCTTCCCGTGCGGCCCCTGCCTGCCCGGGAAGGCCCGCTGCGGCGAGAGCCGGCTGGACTTCCGCACTCGAAACGTCACCGAAGGTGTCCCTGGCTTCGGCGCCGACTGCATCGTCCCCCGTCGTCGCTTCCATGGTTCCGTAGGGGATAAAGGCCGTCACCCGGAAGTGTTCGCCGTCCGGCCCGGCCGTCAGCCAGCCACCGGCCAGATGGGCGCGTTCGCGCATACCGGGAAGTCCCCTCCCCACCCGGGACGTGGCCGGATTCGCGGCATCTTCTTGGCCGGTTGCGGCGCCGGACGAGGCCACGTGCAGAGTCAGGCCCGGCCCGCTCCAGTCAAAGTGGAGCTGCACATCGGTGCCGCGCCCGCCATGTTTGAGGGCGTTGGTCAGGCACTCCTGAACGATTCGGAAGACGGCCATCTCCTGCCCGGCAGACAGTTCCACCGGTGTCCCGGACTCGGTCGGGTGAATCTTCAAACTTCCGCGCTGCATGCCTTCGATGAGTTCCGGGATGTCACTCAGCAGCGGCTGGGGCGCCACCATACCGTTATCGTGGACGCCCTCGATCACGCGTTGCGCATCCACCAAGGCGCTCCGGGCGGATCGGGCGATCGTGTCCAGGGCGCTTAGGACGGCTTGGGGCTGGTCCTTGCTCAGGTAGCGGGTTCCATCGGCCTGCGCGGCGACGACTGCCAGCGAATGAGCGAGGACGTCGTGCAAATCCCTGGCGATGCGTGTCCGTTCCTGCTCCACGATCAGGTCGATCTCGGTCTCCTGCAGACTGTTTTGCGCCAGTTCGCGGGCCCGGAACAAACCTCCCCGTTCCTGATACAGCGCCGCCAGTCCGCCGACGGCGGCGCACGCCCCGGCTATCAACAGGAGGAGCGCGAACAACTGCCAGCCATAGTCCTGCAGCATCCACCGGTCGCCGGCCTGCGCCGGGGGGAACCAACCGACACCGTCGCCGTATCGCCACGAAAGCATCAGGAACGCCATGACGGCAGCGGCGGCCACGTTCACGCCCACAGCCATGTACCGCTGCCGGGCCGGGGCAATCCACACGATAAAGCCCAGAGCGACAAACGAGCCAAGGTAAATGGCCCAGTGATTGGCTTCCATCGGCGGCAAAATATGACTTATCTGTCCGGTAAGAAGTGCAACCGTGAACCCAAGAGAGACCAAAGGCTTCCAAGCGGCAGTGGCAACCGCCAGTGTCATCAGCACCAGCGGCCAGTTCCCTGGCCATGACTGCCAGGATCCTCCCATCCTTCCTGCCTCCGCAATACACCACAGTGTAAAGAAAAGGACGGCCGCCACAGGGGCGCCCCAATTCCGCACAAATTTCAAAACCGGTTCCATGCCAGTCACCATATCCACGGCAATCACACAGATCCCGCCGAAATGCTGCAAATCAACCTATTAGCCAAATGAATCATTCTTTGAGCCAGATTTGGTCCGCACCGCACTTCTGGTCTGGTCAGACCCCCCCCGATCGACCCGCACAGCCCGATGATGATCCTTGGTCTGCACAGAAAGCATGCAAACGCTTCCCGGAGCGTAGAGCCAGCATAAGGGAACCCTTTATGTACAGAAGTCTGGTGGCCGTAGTGTTTCGAGGAACAGATGGACGGAGCCATTGGCGTGCTCGCACAAAGTGGGTTCAGTCTCAGGTAAAGAAGTAGGTTTCCAAACCGTGCAATCATCCGCAGCAGATATTTCAAGGGGCAACTCTCCCTGGTGGTCATCCATCTGGGCGAGAACGCTAATCGGCTTGGCCCTGCCTCCCGCGTATGTGCACATCCTGCATCATTTTGTCTACCTCTCCTCGGACGCTGTCCAGACCCCCTCCCAAGAAATTGGGGCCGAGGTGGGTGACGCTGTTCTATGGGGCGCGGTTGCATTGGCAGGTTTCGGATTGCTCGGGATCCTCGTCATGATCTACTTCCCCAACAAACGTCTCGTCGTCCCTGCCTGGTCACTCGGAATCTTGGTGCTGATTATGCTGGCTGACATTTGGCTCGTGACGCTCCTGGGCATAGGAGTTTTCAACGTGCCTCACATGTACGCCCCGGTGACACTTATCGTCACTTGCACTGCACTGGCACAACGGATGACAGCCGAACCTGAACACGGACGATGGCCGTGGATCGGGTTTACACTCGGCGCGGCCCCCTTCTTTGCGGCCACCCTGCTACTAGTAACCGAAATCATTTCCGGTTCCAGATGAGGCAACGACAGGCTCGGAGTGGTCCACCCTCCGGCCCGCGCCAGCGGAGCCGGTAGGGCTTAGCCGCTTGTCTTGCGCACTCTTTGGAAGCTTTTCCTAGCCAAACTTCCCCGCCATTACTTTGATGCAAGGCTAATGGCTGGGGAACCTTACTACTGGGGCACACCGCTCCTAGGCCAAGTGTCCGGCAACACCGTCCGCACCGGGTAGGCTGGGCGAAAATCGATTCGTCCCCGCTCGCACAAACCGGGGTTGATGCGAGGGGGAACAAATGGCTAAGAAACCGTCCATCCTGTTGACTACAGTCTTCTTTCTGACTGCCGGCCTAATCCTTGGCATCAGCACCCTTCCCAGCCAGAGCCTTGCAATTGACACGCCGGATGCCCACCAGCCCTTCGTCGAATGCTCAGCTGACTACGCGGACGGTGCAGGCGCAGAACTGGACCGGAAGAATATGATCGGCGCGGAGAACAGTGTCATCATTTCCCCCGAAGAAATGAAGGTTCTGAGTTTCTCCGAAGCCCAGATCCAAGCCCAGACAGCGAAATGGAACGAGCTTTCCCCGGAAGAACGTGAAGAGCAGTTGTGCCGTGCAGCGCAACAGAACCCGGCCAGCACTCAATAACGCAGAGCGGGCCCTTTCAACCGAAAGTAACCGTTCCTGCGCCGGGCTGAACATAGCCTGACCGAAAGTCCATCGGGCCGGCAAGGATGCAACAAGTACCAAGATCCCTGCGACGACGCCGCTGGAGGCGCTGGCCGAGAAATGTGCGAACACATCCTGCCCGCCGTCGTCCTGGCGCAACCCAGATGAGGGCTCATCCGCAGGAACCCATCCGCTAGCGAAGTCAATTGCAAGTTTGTAATCACCCGGGAGCTGCGGATGCATCAGAAATGGCTGTGGGCTGCCAGGAAGTCGGCGTGCGGCGCTTCATCGCCTCCGATTACGGCATGGCGCGTCCCGCCATTCGGCCGGGCGCATGCTGCTGGCCTAAACTGAACGGATCATGAGCTCCTTGACTTCGGACACGTCCGGGCAGAACAGCCCTGACCAGAGCACTTCCAACGACGCCGCAGAACACCGGGAGCAGACCCCCCAGCTGATCCACCTCGACGCGCCGCGGGATGGCGTTCCGCTGGTCATCGCCAGCGAGTCGGGGCTGCAGCGGGCCGCCGATGCGCTGGCGGCCGGCACCGGTCCGG
>NZ_JBNHGF010000098.1:0-8052 GCF_059091005.1 Arthrobacter sp. Y3223164 | reverse complement strand
GGGGAGCCCGTCCGCCCCGCCGGTTAGCCGCCGCCGGTGTCCGAGCGCCCCCTAGCCGCGGCCGGGCCTGGCGGGGGATTTCTTCCGGACGCCCGGATTCAGGTCGACGAACATCCACTTCAGGAACAGCTGGATCAAGGGTCCGATGGCCAGGACGAACACCAGGGTGCCGAGGCCCACGACGCCGCCGAGCAGCCACCCGGCGAGGGTTGCCGCTGCTTCAATGCCGGTGCGGACTATCCAGACCTGCCAACCGGTCGCGGCGTGCAGGCCGGTCATCAAGCCGTCCCTGGGTCCGGGTCCGAGGCCTGCCCCGATATACAGCGCGCTGGCCGCCGCCAGCAGGACCAGTCCGGCCGTGAACGAGAGGACCTGCGCGGCCAGGTGATCCCAAACCGGGATGAGCAGCAGCCCGAAGTCGGCGAAAAACCCCACGAGGATGGCGTTCGCGACCGTTCCCGCGCCCGGCTTTTGCCGCAGCGGGATCCACAACAGCAGCACGGCCGCGCTGATCGCCACCGTGGCCCAGCCGAAACTGATGCCCGTGGCCTTGGCGACGCCCTGGCTGAGCACATCCCAGGGGGCCGAGCCAAGATTGGCCCTGATCATCAGCGCGATGGCGATCCCGTAGGCGAAGAGGCCGGCCAGCAGCCGCAGCGTCCGCAGGGACAGCCGATTGCTGGTCAGCAGGGTTCGCATGGCCGGTTCCGGGGTGCGCGGCAGGGCGCGGTGTTCAGCACTGGATCATCCTATCCGGCAACGCACCCAGGCCCGCGGGACGGCCTATCTGGTCACAACTTGGCCACGAAACGCCTCGTAGCGTCCGGAAGTGACGGATTTCACTCCGCCGCGCGTCGTCGTCGGGCATGATGGAGGTACTAAGGGCACCGGCAGCCCGCGGTTTCATGCATGCGTGCAAGAGGCAGGCTCGGGAGACGGCGGCTGCTCCAACATCAGGGGGTACTGATGATCGAATGGCTCGTCGCCAACAGCTGGGTCCTCTGGCTGGCCGTGTTCCTGATCCTGGCCATCGTCGAAATGATGACGCTGGACCTGTTCTTCATCATGATGTCCTCCGGGGCGCTCGTGGCCCTGTTCGCGGCACTGCTCGGCCTGCCCTTCTGGATGCAGGTGGTCATCTTCTGCGTGGTCGCGTTGCTGATGGTCCTTTTCGTCCGACCGGTAGCGCTGCGGCATCTGCGCAGCGGACCGCGGGACCTGGCTACCAACGTTGACCGGCTGATCGGCGAATCGGCGATGACCCTCGAATCCGTCACCGATCATTCCGGCGTCGTGAAGATCGGCGGCGATACGTGGTCGGCCCGGTCGGCGGACGGCTCGCCCATCCCGGCCGGCCAGCGCGTTTCGGTCGCCCGGATCGAGGGGGCGACCGCCGTCGTGACTCCGCAGCGCGCGGACGGGCCGCTGCCGGCCCAGTAAGACCCGGGCGGGCATCGTGCCGGCACCGTGACCCACTGAAACCACTCTTAGAGGGGAACTATGGATAGCAATATCGGAATCTGGATCGTGCTGCTGGTCCTGATCGTCTTCGTCGTAATCGTGCTCGTCCGCGCCGTGCGGATCATCCCGCAGGCACGGGCGGGCGTCGTGGAACGGCTGGGCAAGTACCAGCGCACGCTGAACCCCGGGTTGACCATCCTGATCCCCTTCGTGGACCGGCTGCTGCCGCTGCTGGATCTGCGCGAACAGGTCGTGTCCTTTCCCCCGCAGCCGGTCATCACCGAAGACAACCTGGTGGTCTCCATCGACACCGTCGTCTACTTCCAGGTGACCGATGCCCGCGCCGCGACCTATGAGATCGCCAACTACATCCAGGCAGTGGAGCAATTGACCACCACCACGCTCCGCAACGTGGTGGGCGGCCTGAACCTGGAAGAGGCGCTCACCTCACGCGACCAGATCAACGGCCAGCTCCGCGGCGTCCTGGACGAGGCGACCGGGCGCTGGGGCATCCGCGTCTCCCGCGTGGAACTCAAGGCGATTGACCCGCCCCACTCCATCCAGGACTCCATGGAAAAGCAGATGCGGGCCGAGCGCGACCGCCGGGCGGCCATCCTGACGGCTGAAGGCACCAAACAGTCCCAGATCCTGACGGCCGAAGGCCAGCGCCAGGCGGCCATCCTCGCCGCCGAAGGCGACGCCAAGGCAGCGATCCTGCGTGCCGACGGCGAGGCCCAGGCAATCCAGAAGGTGTTCGACGCCATCCACAAGGGCAACCCCACACAGAAGCTGCTGGCCTACCAGTACCTGCAGACGCTGCCCAAGATCGCCGAAGGCGAGTCGAACAAGCTCTGGATCATCCCCAGCGAGGTGGGCGAGGCGCTCAAGGGCATCGGCAGCCTGCTGGGAACGGCCACCCCGGACAGCGAGACAGCCCCGGCCGCCTCAACAATCGGCAGCGAGCTGCGCGGCTGACACAGCAGAAAACAGGCACGGGGCCGGGAGCCCGGAGCGTCAGCCGGTCGGATGCTCCGCGCCCCGGCTTCGGTTTACCCGGGACCGCCGCCCGGACTATAATGGGTGGTTTGCCGGGAAGTTGCCGCCTACAACCATCCTTGACGCAGGCGGGATTCGCGTTATCATCGCGGCCGGGAACAGACGGCCGCCCGCCGACGTTGAGAGTGTTAGCGAGCCATCGCGGACGCGGTCCAGCCGCCTGTCCGCCACAAGACAAGAGGGAGAGATCATGAGCGATCGTAGCCTGCGGGGTATGCGCCTCGGAGCGCAGAGCATGGAGACTGAATCCGGTGTTGAACCGGCTCCGCGCCAGCGCGTTGAGTACCGTTGCGAGGACGGCGAGCAGGTGTTCGTGACCTTTGCCGCAGAAGCCGAGATCCCCCCGGTATGGGTTTCCAAGTCGGGGAAAGAAGCACTCCTGGTCAACGGAGAAAAGCCCGTCGACCCGAATGCCAAGCCGGTGCGCACCCACTGGGACATGCTGCTGGAACGCCGCAGCGTTGAGGAGCTCGAACAGATCCTCGAGGACCGCCTGACCAAGCTGCGCGAACGCCGCGGGGAACGGCGCACGGCTTAAGGCCTGACAGCCCCGTCCTTAAAGAGAGGGAGCGCGCCCGCCGGGGCGCGCTCCCTCTCTTTGTGCCGTGGGGTTGTGTGCGGTCGCGGTCAGCCTTTGCGGGCGCGGAGTCTCCGCCACTTGTCCGCGATCCCCCACTTGGTGACCAGCAGGATGGACTCCAGCACGATGCCGCCGCTCATTTTCGAGTCGCCGTATTCGCGTTCGACGAAGGTGATCGGCACTTCACGGACCGCCAATCCTGCCTTCAGCGTCTGCCAGGTGAGGTCGATCTGGAAGCAGTAACCAACCGATTCCACGCTGTCGAGATCGATGGCGCGCAGGGTCCCGGCCTTGAAAGCGTTGAAGCCGCCGGTGATGTCCCGGATAGCCACGCCGAGCATGAGCCGGGAGTACAGGCTGCCGGCCAACGAGATGGCCTTGCGGTGGAGTGGCCAGTTGACGACCTTCCCGCCCGGAATCCACCGCGAGCCCTTGACCATGTCCGCGCCGCCATCGAGTGCGCCCAGTAACCTGGTCAGTTCCTCGGGCTGGTGTGAGCCGTCGGCGTCCATCTCCACCAGGACGTCGTACCCGGCGTCAAGCCCCCAGCGAAAGCCGGCGATGTAGGCGGCGCCCAGCCCCGCTTTCCCTTCGCGGTGGAGGACATGGATGGCGGAGTCATCGGCCGCCAGCCGATCGGCCAAGGTTCCGGTGCCATCCGGGGAATTGTCGTCGACCACCAGGATGTCCGAGCCGGGTACGGCGGTGCGAAGGCGGGCTACTGTCTTCGGGAGGGACTCGATCTCGTTATACGTCGGGATGATGGTGACGACCCGCACTCAGTGGCCTTTCGAACGTTGTGCTGCAAACCGCAGATTTCCTCGTGCCGGAGATACCCGGAGGCTTCCGCATCGACGGTCCAGTATAGGCCATGAGTTTGTACCGGAGGCCGGCGGGCACGCCCGGCCGCGCGGCCTGAAGGTGAAAGGAAGGGTAGGTCCACACGCCTTCGGGCCACGAAAGCAAACCTGTGGGGGAACGCAGACATGTTTTCTACTGACGTGCGGACCTACCCCGGAAGTGCCGGTTCGTCAAGGGACGTCGGGCGCAACCGCCCGCAGGCAGGTGCCGCCAGCAGCCTCTCTCCCCGGCACGGACCGGTATCCGCGAAGAAATACCGGCCCATTGAGAGTTCAGCCTACTGGTTGTGCGGGATGTGTCAATACCGCTCTGACCTGCGGTTTTGTCCATACCTGCACGTCAGAGCGGGGCTCCCGGCGGTCGAAAGTTCTCGAAATCAAACAAATCGTTCAGATTTTTCCGCGACCGCCGAAAACGGAACTACCTCAGGAGCCGTCATAAATGGTTACTCCATTCATCACCGTGCGGACACACACCGGCAACCTGCCACTGTCCAGGGAGGGCAGCATCGGCGTGCCCGCACGCGCATCGGTGCTCCAAGCGGACACCCGCGAGTCGGGAGTCTGGATGGAAAGTTCGTCCGCGTCCCAGACGGCGAACGTCGCGGGAGTACCCGGAGCCAGCTGGCCCTCCATGGGGTTCCGTTCGCCCGCGGCCCGCCAACCGGCCCTGGTGTGCGCCAGGAACGCCGCCCGGGCGGAGATCTGCTCGGACCGGTTATGGTGCTCCAGGCACGCCTTCACGGCGGCCCACGGGCTTTGTTCCGTGACCGGGGCGTCGGACCCGATCGCGACCGGAACGCCCGCAGTCTGCAACGTTCCCACCGCGTTCATGGCGAGTGCAGACTCGGCGCCCAGCCGCGTGGCATACATGCCTTCCGCCCCGCCCCAATAGGCGTCGAAGAGCGGCTGCATGCTGGCGGTCACCCCGTGCCGGAGCATCCGCTCCAGCGCCCCCTCGGGGACCATTTCCACATGTTCAAGGCGCGGGCGGGCCGACCGTACCGCCGCGTCCCCGACGCGTTCGGCGGCCAGGTCCAGGGCGTCAAGCACCCGCAGCAACCCGGCATCGCCAATCACGTGGAAACCCGCCTGGATGCCCTGCTCCGCTGTCAGTTCCACATGCCGCGCAGCAGCCTCGGTGTCGAGATAGAGCGTCCCGTGCTCCCCCGGGAGGTCGGCGTAGCCCGCACTGACGGCCGCCGAATGCGATCCGACGGACCCGTCCATGGTCAGGTCCCCGCCCAGCCCCCGCAGGCGGCCGGAGAAGTAGTGCACCGTTTCCTTGACCTGTTCGGCGGAGGTCATCAGCTCCCCCCAATACGGCAGGATCCTCGGCCCGGGCTCGGCATCGCCGAGTTCGAGCAGCGCCAGCAGGTCCTCGGCGGGACCCAGCTGCGGGGCAGCCATTTCCGTGACGGCGACGTACCCGCGGGACGCAGCGTGCCGCAGGGCCAGACGCTGGAGCTCTTCGCGCCGGCCGGATGCAGGGATCTGGACCGCGGCCCGGGCCCGTGCAAGGGCCGGCCCGCTGGCCGTCCCGGTCTCCGACCAGCCGGGCAACTCCGAGAGCGACAGGCGGGTCGCCAGCGCGGCCGAGACGGCCGCGGAATGGACATCCACCCGCGTCAGGAAGACATCCGCCCCGCCCGACGCGCGATCCAGTTCGGCGGCGGAGGGGGCGCGGTTCTCGGGCCAGCGGGTTTCGTCCCAACCGTGGCCCAGGACGGGGCCGCCGTCCTGCCGGGAAGCGGCGGCGACGGCGTCGAGCAGTTCCACCAGCGACGCGCAGCCGGTCAGGTCGAGCGAGGACAGGGCGAGCCCCGTCTGCGTCACGTGGGCGTGCGCGTCCACGAAACCGGGCGCCACCAGGCGTCCATCGAGGTCGACCACCCGCATGCTGCCGTCGGCAATGGACGTCGCGGCGTGCTCCGACCCGATCCAGGCCACGGTGCCGCCGTCGACGAGCATCGCCGTGGCGTACGGGTCGGCGGCGCTGTAGACGCTGCCGTTGCGGTACAGCGTAAGGCCCGTGGCAGCGGGCAGGACAGATTCGCTCATGGAAATCCTTTCAGAAGGTGGTGTGCGCGCGGTAGCCGGGCTATTCGGCCACGGCGGCGTAGGCGACGACGCCCCGGCGGACCAAGCCAATGGCTTGCCTGCCGCGGGCCGCGAGCTGAGGATCGAGGGCGGGCACTTTGATCAGCTGGTCCAGCAGGTCGATCACCTGCTTGGCCCACCGGACAAAGTCGCCGGCGGCCAGGTCCGTGCCCTTGAGCGCGGTCTGCAGGGACCGGCCGCTGGCCCACTTGTACATCGGCCAGGCGAGTCCGAGCTCCGGCTCGCCGGTGAGCGGCAGCCGGTGCTGTTCCTCAAGATCGGTCAGCTGCGACCATTCACGGACGGCGATCATGACCGACGCTTCCATGGCGGCCGAGGGCATCTTGGGCCGGATGCCGGCCTCTTCCCGCTTGGCCTGGTACACGAGGCAGGACACGAAGGCCGCCAGTTCCGCGGCGGTGAGCCCGGCGAAGGCGTCCTGCTCCAGGCACAGCGCCACCAGCAGGTCACGGTCGCCGTAGATGCGCCGCAGCCGTTCCCCGGCGGGGCTGATGGCGACACCGTCGCCGCCGGTCTCCAGGTAGCCATAGCTGTCCAGCACCTGGCAGACCCGGTCGAAGGTCTTGGCGATGGTGTTGGTGCGGCCCTGGATCTGCGTCACCAGCTGGTCGGTTTCCTTGCGGAGGTTCCACCAGCGCTCCGCCCAGCGGGCATGGTCTTCCCGGTCGCTGCAGCCGTGGCAGGGGTGGGCCTTGAGTTTGCGGCGCAGGTCGTTGATCTGCCGCTCGGCCTGGGTCCCGCCGGGAACGATGAAGTCACGGTGCTCGCTCCCCCGCCGCGGCGGGCGCTTGTCGTGCAGCGCATTGCGCAGCGAGGACGCCAGGTCGCGGCGTTCCTTGGGGCTGCGCGCGTTGAAGGTCTTGGGGATCCGGATGGTGGAGAGTACCTCCACCGGGCCCTGGAAGTCGTCGACGGAAATGCGGCGGATGTGCTTCTCCTGGGTCAGCACCGTGGGGCGGGGCTCGCGGGCGGCTTCGTCCCGGTCCAGCACCACGGCGTAGCCGAGGTTCCGGCCCGCCGAAATGTCGATGATGTCGCCGCGGCGCAGGCGGTCCAGGGACGATGCCGCCGCCGAGCGCAGGTGCCGGGACTGGGTGCGGGAGGCGCGTTTCTCGACCTCGTTCAGGTCCCGGCGCAGGCGGGCGTATTCGTTGAAGTCGCCCAGGTGGCAGCTCATGGCCTTCTCGTAGCCTGCCAGCGACTCTTCCCGGCTGCGCACCTGCTTGGCAAGGCCCACCACGGAGCGGTCGGCCTGGAACTGCGCGAACGAGGTTTCCAGGATCTCCCGGGCCGGGCCGCGGCCAAACTGCGCGATCAGGTTGATGCTCATGTTGTAGGTGGGCCGGAAACTGGAGTTCAGCGGATACGTCCGCCGCGACGCCAGGCCGGCTACGGCTCCCGGATCCGTGCCGGGCTGCCAGAGCACCACGGCATGGCCTTCGACGTCGATGCCCCGCCTGCCGGCGCGGCCGGTGAGTTGCGTGTACTCCCCTGCCGTGATGTCGACGTGCGCCTCGCCGTTGAACTTGTCCAGTTTCTCCAGCACCACCGTCCGCGCCGGCATGTTGACGCCCAGCGCCAGCGTCTCCGTGGCGAAAACGGCGCGGACCAGGTTGTCGGCGAAGAGCTTCTCGACCACTTCCTTGAACGTCGGCAGCATGCCGGCGTGGTGGGCTGAAAAGCCGCGGGACAGGCCTTCGCGCCAGGTCCAAAAGCCCAGCACGTCCAGGTCCTCTTCGGCTATGTCCTGCACGGCCTCGTCCACGCGGCGGACGATGACGGCGCGTTCCTTTTCCGTGGTGAGCAGCAACCCGGATTCCAGGCACTGCTTCACGGCGGCGTCGCAGCCGTTGCGGGAGAAAATGAACGTGATGGCCGGCAGCAGTCCCTCGCTGTCGAGCTTGGCGATGACCTGCGGCCGGCTGGCGCGCCGAATCCGGGTCAGCGCCTGCCGCGGGGGTTCGGGCGCGCGCC